>JAWXBV010000017.1:0-13963 GCA_034440335.1 Nitrospirota bacterium
AGCCTGTCCGACATTGACCGTTCTACTGCGGCGAACGATCTGCGACCTTCTGCGTCGTGCTCGGCTCGGAAAAATCCTCAACGTATTCCAGTGAATACGCCTCCGGTTTTTCCGGGCCTGCGGCCTTGCATCTGGCCACACCTCCTTCACCTCGTCACGAACGCAATGTCGGACAGGCTCCTAGCGCCCGGTTACGTACCATCGGTTCTGGCGGTGTAGCTCAGTCGGTGGAGCAGCGGACTCATAAGCCTGACCGCGACGAAAGGCCCCTTGTAATCTTCAACGGTGACAAGGGGGTTTCTCTTGCCTCATTGGGTGACGGGGGTAGCGGGAGGTGGTCTATAGCCGGTCAGGGGCACCTTGAAGGGCGCCGGCATTGAGGGAGGCCCGGAGTCAATCACAGGTCCATTTTCCTCCAGAACCCACGCATGCAACCGCCAACATCGCAAGGACAAACTGGAGCCGGACGACGCCAACGCGCTTGGGTTCAGCGTGACATGCTCCAGTCTGTTCGGGTCACAATCCAGCGGTCTGTCATCTTCGTACTGAATGCGCTGAGGTGTTATTGGGTCGAGCGGATCAACATCGCGTGATTCTGATCGTTCACCTTCGCCTCAATCCGATCACCCTTCTTCAATTGTCCCATCGTCTGAGTCGTTTTATCTGTAGTCAATCGTACTTCCTTGCCGTCCTGCCCCTTGACGACATACTCCCCGTATTCGACGCGCACCAGTTCGCCCTTGATCGTCTTGGCGAGTTGTAGGCGGATAGCTCCAGGCTCATCGGCCTCACCGGCCTGCGCCACCGTGGACAACCCGAGGCACAGCACGAATCCACACGACAGGAGCCCGACGACTTTTAGAATTGATACCATAGGAATCCTCCTCGGTTAGATATGCACCTATAGATGTAACGATACGCTCTCTGGAGTTTTGTTGCAAAGCAATTGTGACAAGAGTTCGGAAGTTTCCGGGTTTGTTTTGCCGACGAATCTCCCAGGCTAGGGACGAGATGAAGAGGTGAGTGTGAATCTAGTATGGGACCTGCCATTTCTCGCAGTTGACCCTCAAGACCACCACATCTTCACGCCTCGCCTTGCAGTTTGCTCGTTCCCCTCCTCCACTGCCTCTCCCTGCGAGGCGCCCATGCCATTCACGATTCGCCCCTACTGACACTTCCCCATGCACTGCGCTGTCACATATCACACGGGGCCGTTCCAGTGCGACGGCACGATCTGGAATCTCTCCTGTACCGCCTGGCGACTATCCGGCGATCTACCCATGCAACCAGAGGAAACGCTCTCGTTGACTATCACGTTGCCAAATGATCAACAGGTCGCGGCGCCTGCCGCAGTAATTCGGTGGTCGAGCCTCACTTCTAGGCGCGGCTGCAACATTCTGTGAAACGGGTGGGCACGGACTCTCCGTCAATGAAACGCTCTCTCCGATCGGGAAGTGCGGCCTGCTGCAGGCTGGGAGGGACTCATGGTAGGCCTCTTTATCGGGTTGGCGGTCATCGCGGCTGGTGCGGCCACGGTCTATTTCATCGCCTCATCACTGGGCCCGCAACTCTTTCGCAAAAAAAACTGTGTCCGCCATCCTCAAGAATGTGAAAGCCCGACAACGTACAACGCCCTCGAGCGCGCTCCAGGATATTTACTATGCTGTAGCCGAAGCCAGAGCCCAACAGAATCAGTGGCTCGCCGATGCCAATTACGTGGACCTGTTACGGGAGACAGGGTGTTTTGATCCGAGAACGGCGCTGAGCTCATGGCGAGCGTGGAGGAGAAGATTCAGCTCCGCGCCAGTGGTGAGGTGGAATGAAGATGACGCATAATTAGGAAGGGATGGACAAAGCTTGAACTCCTGTTGCAGTTGCACGGCGAGTTCAGAAGAAGTCTAGAGCCGCTCCACGCCGGAATGCTCCTCTGTCCACGTCGTCACGTAGACGCCGACATGACAGATACCTCAGCCGCACTCAGCGTGAGATTGCCGACATTGAGTGCGGTCGTGAAAGACTTGGTTCGGAAGCGGTGGGTTCACAAGCGGCGCTCGGTCACGGATAATCGCGCCGTGTGTGTGTCGCTCAGTCGGCGAGGACAGGCGCTTGCCATTCAAATCGAGCAGCGGGTCCGCCAGGTGGAGGCTATGCTGCCTAAACAAGACCGACGCGCCTCCGGCATAAGTCCGAAGGGGAACCGAGCATAGCCCCTTGCGTTGTACCGAGTGGCTCAGACTAGCCTCTGCGCTAGATTATTGATGGCCAAGACCTTCAAGGGCCCATTCAATTGACGCAGCCTTCGCAAGTATGCAATAAACCAGGTTCTGGCGGTGTAGCTCAGTTGGTAGAGCAGCGGACTCATAAGCCGCGGGTCTCCCGTTCAATCCGGGACACCGCCACCAAACCCCACTTCGTTCCTCTACCGCGCGTTCCCTTCAGCGTCCCTTTCGGGCCGGCGGAAGGACTCATCCAGCGCACGCTATCCACAACACCCAGCTGCAAAGACTTGCCGCTGCCGAGCGGCGCTCCAGCAGCGCTCGCAGAGTTCGACGGTTGAATGGGTCATTCCATCGACGCAGGCAATTCGGCGATTGACCACTGTCCCACAGTCGGAACAGACATCGGCGAGTGGCCCGTCCGTCCTACGCTCTTGGGTCAGCATGAGACACCATCTTGATGTTCGGACGAGCACATCGATTGCACACGGCTGACATAAACTTCTGCCGACCGTTACGACTCACCAGATTCCGCCAGAACCGAATTGGAAGCGGCGCGACCTTCGCCTGGTACAAATCCCTTTGCATCTTACGCAACTGTCTGTTCAAGAAATCCACCGTGCGTTCCAAGTCAATGAGTTGCTCTGTCCTATAAGATTTTCCCGTTACGAACATCATGTCCTCCCTTCTTTCATGACACCGTACAATGCCGAATCACGCCGATGAGAATGCCTTCGATATGAAACGCGTCTGAAGGCTGCACAATAATGGGCTGCATTGCCGCATTTGCCGGATGCAGTTCAATGTGTGACTCCTTCTTGAAATACGTCTTGATCGTCGCCTCATGATTGACCAACGCCACGATGGTCTGCCCGTTCCTAGCCGTCTCCTGTTTCCGCACCACCACAAGATCTCCGGGGAGAATGCCATCGTCTTTCATGGATTCCCCTTTGACACGGAGAGCAAAGGTCTGTCCACCACGTAACATACTGGGGGGGACATCGATCATTTCTGATTGGGGCACCGGCTCAATCGGTGAACCGGCCGCTACCATCCCTGCCATAGGGATTCCCTGCGATCGGTTGAGTTGATCGATTGCCACCGTGACCATTCCAGGAATGCGCCGCATGCCCGCTTCATAGCGGGCCACCGACACGCGCGTCGTCTGTAACGCATCAGCCAATTGCTGTTGCGTCAGCCCCAACTGTTCTCGCACTCGTTTAAGATTCGCCGGCGTCATGGTGTAACCAATGGTTACACATCCTACGACAACCTGTCAATCCCATTTTTGGACACCTAATCTTGAGGCTCAAACCCCTCTCTAGCATTGAGTCTGTGCATAACCAAGCGAGAGACACCGCAGTAGGACGGGCAATCCATCATCCCGACCCAGCAAACAGCAATAGACATCTACTATTTGTTGTTTCTACTGGGTTTATCCCCTAAGACCACTATATCTTGTGGTATCGCTCAGTTTGAAACCAATGCCTAAATTCTAGGCAAAGACGTATTGAAGGTCAGAAAATCAACGGTATTTTGGCAGCAGCGCGAACTTATGAACAGGCTTATCCACAGAAGCTGGGGAGAGGATTTGTGAAAATTTCTCTTGACCTTTCTATCAATATTTCTCGCCCCTCGACTGCTCTTGTCGATGATCGAGAAAGATGAGTCACGCCCAGGATCTGACCCTGCGCGATTCCCTCGGCACTGCAGCGCAGCCCCCTAGATGCGAGCGAGAGGGACAGGGTTAGGACGATCTCGGAACGAGATGCACGGCCCCGGCTTTGATCGCCGCCATCACCACTGAACCTGTTTCAAGACCAAGTTCTTCTCTTGCCCCCCTCGTAATCACTGCCCGCAGAGGAAAACCACAATCGACCGTGACCGTCACCAATACACCCTGGGGCAACAGCTCGACCACGCGACCGGGCAAGCGATTACGCGCGCTCGTGCCACCGCTCCCCGCCTGCTCGAGCAAGACATCTTCCGCACGAATGCAGACATACACAGCTGAGCCGCTTACGTCCGCTCCTAAACCCTTCAGCATCGCCCCGTTCACCGACACGGTGGCCAACCCATTGTCGTTCGCGACCACGTGCCCTTGTACAACGGTCTCGATACCGACGATATTTGCAACCTCCGCATTGGCCGGCCGAGAGAACACTTCCTGAGGCGTACCGACTTGGAGGACCTGACCCGCGTTCATGACCGCAATGGTATCGCCCAGTGTGAGGGCTTCAGCCCAGTCGTGCGTGACCACCACTGCCGGAATGGCGAGCTGCGTGAGCAGCCGGCGCAGCTCGCCGCAGAGTTTCGCGCGTGTCGGCGCATCCAAGGCCGACAGAGGTTCATCGAGCAACAACAACTGCGGTCGTCTGGCAATCGCGCGCGCCAGCGCCACCCGTTGCTGTTGCCCACCGGACAATTGCGCCGGCTTGGCCTGTTCAAGCCCCTGAAGCTGCAACAAGGCAAGCAATTCACGAACACGCTCCTGCCGAGCGGCAGCCGGCAGATCGCTCAATCCATATTCAATGTTGCCGCATACCGTATGCATGGGAAAGAGCGCATAGTCCTGCGGCATGTACCCGATCCGCCGCGCTTGCGGGGAAAGGCGAATGTTGGACGCCACATCGACCCAGATTGTCGAGCCGAATTGAATCCGTCCCTCTTCCGGCCATTCCAATCCCGCAAGACAACGCAGCAGAGTCGTTTTCCCGGATCCTGATGGCCCAAAGAGAATCAGGACTCGCGGAGGATCGAGCGGCAATGTGAGTTGCGCAGCCGCCGTAAACCGACCGGGAAAGGTCTTGCGGCAATCGATCGTCAACGTTGCGGCCATACCGCCCACACCTTTCGATTCATCGCATAGACCAACAACAGCACGCCATAGGAAACCGCCAACAACAGCAGCGCCGTCTTGGCGGCTCCGGCATAATTGAGCGCTTGCACTTCATCGTAAATATCGATCGAGACCGTTCGCGTCTCTCCCTCGATGTTGCCGCCGACCATCAGCACGACGCCAAACTCTCCGAGCGTATGGGCGAAACTCAGCACCGCGCCGGTCACGAGCCCCGCCGTCGAGAGCGGTGCGATCAGACGAAAGAACGTGTGAAGCTTCGACACCCCAAGCGTCCAGGAGGCTTCAATCAACCGGTGATCGACTTGGGCAAAGGCCGCGGCAAATGGTTGCACGGCAAACGGCAGGCTGTAGAGAATCGAGGCGAGGAGCAGACCTTCGAAGGTAAAGGGAAGCGGGTGCCCGACCACGTCGCTGTAGAATCGACCGACCGGACTGTGCGGGCCGATCGCGACCAGAATATAAAAACCCAGCACCGTCGGAGGCAGAACGAGCGGCAACGCCACCACCGACTCGACGATGAACTTCCAGCGCCATGTCGAAAAGGTGAGCCAGTAGGCGATCGGCAGCCCGACGATGAGCAACACGACCGCCGTCAGCAGCGCGAGCTTGAAGGTGACCGCTATCGCAATCCAGTTCATCTATAGCTCGTCGTTCGTCGTTCGACCCAGAGGCTCTCGACGGGTGAAGCGTCGTTCGTCGTTCGACCCAGAGGCTCTCGACGGGTGAAGCGTCCCTGCTGTCATGGCTTCGCCATGTCCCCTGGAAGGATGAAGCCATAGCGCTTCATGATCTCTTGTCCGTTGGGGCCTTGGATGAATTCAAGAAACCGTCTCGCCGCTTCTGGACTTTTTGACTGTTTCAAGATCACAGCGCCCTGTTCGAGAGGTGGGTGAGCTTCTGCAGGAACCTCCCAATATGTCCCCTTTGATTTCATGGCAGGAGCCATAGCCAGAGACATCGCGATGATCCCGATGTCGCATGCCCCGGATTCAATAAACTGCGCCGCCTGTGAGATATTCTCTCCCAAAATCAGCTTGTCTTTGACTTGGTCATAGACTTTGAAATGTTCCATCGCAGCCACTGCCGCTCTCCCATACGGAGCATGTTTGGGATTGGCGATGGCAATCTTCTTGATCGCCGGTTCGCGCAAGACTTCCAGTCCCTTGGAGAGATCGAGATGCGAATCCTTGCCGGCCCACAAGACAATCCGCCCGACGGCATACTGATACAGCGAGCCAGGAACGGTCAGGCCGGCTTCCTCCAATTTCCTGGGGTACGCGATGTCGGCTGAAAAATAGAGATCGAACGGCGCGCCGTTTTGAATCTGCGCATAGAAATTTCCGGAGGATCCAAGCGTCAGCCTCACGTGATTGCCGGTCGTGTGTTCATACTCCGTCGCAATTTCTCTGAAGGCGAAACTCAAATCTGACGCCGCCGCAATAGTAATCACCTCGGCAACCGCCACGTGTACGCCGGTTATGAGGAGCAGACACAGAGCAATGATGACTCGAATCATGGGCTGACCTCCCTACAATCTGACTCTCACCGAAGCATAAAAATAATCCGAATCTTTGTTTCCACCGGCGGGCATTTGGGCGAGGATGGCGGGGCTGTCGAAATAGGATCCCTTGAACCAATGAATATACCCGAAGTCAAAATCCATGTTTTGTCTCATAGCCCATAGCGGAGCCCATTGCGCGCGAAGTTCCACATCATGCCCTAAATAGTTTCCTGATCCTCCTGTGGAGTCTTGCAAGCCGCTACCCGAAAACGCGGCAGTCGATTCCGCCAGATACCAGAACCGGTGTTTGACGCTTAATGTCGAACTATCGTCAGGTTTGAGGATCAGCCTCCAACCGGGGCTACTGATGTTGGACCGGAAAAATGGTCCCCAACCTCCCGTGGGCATCAAATCGAACCGACGGGCGCCAAACAGAGAATCAAAGTTTCCGCTCTGGCTTCCTCCTGGGGTTTGCGTGCCGCTGGCGTAGGTAT
The DNA here is from genome assembly GCA_034440335.1 of Nitrospirota bacterium. Taxonomy (GTDB): domain Bacteria; phylum Nitrospirota; class Nitrospiria; order Nitrospirales; family Nitrospiraceae; genus Palsa-1315. Next base: position 7,072 of record JAWXBV010000017.1, read on the forward strand.
ACTGCGCTAGAAAACGAGGAGTCCAAGGCAGATTAAACGTATACCCAGCTTCCACGTTGGGGTTATAGGCAAAATGCTTGACGTTGCCCAAGTGTCCTGTTTGAATGGCCCCCTCGAACTCATAATCGAATTCGTTGATCGCGGAAGGCTTGAATAGCCGAAGACCATATGTATTATACGTGCGGTGAAGATTTCTATTTTGAAGCTCTTGATCGTTTAACCCGAAGTAATACGCATTCATGTTGAACCAAGGAACGTGCGCGCTCTCCACGTAGGCCCCCCAGAAGACGCTCTTTCCTGTCTGCTCGTCCAGTTGCGCCTGATCCCGAAGCACCGGTTCCACTAAAAAGGCCCTGAACCGCCAGGTTTGGCCTTCGCCGATTTGCCAATGGACCCCATCGAAGGCATTTGTGGTATTTCGGAAATCGTTTCGGGCCACGTACCGGCGCATTCCGAAATCCATGGTCATACGCCCGAAGTGCAAGTCTGTTCGCAACCCACTTCCCCCAACATTGTTGATGCTCAATGCCCCGAAGAGCTGCAGGATGTCAAATTGGTTGACCGTATTGGTATTCCTGAAATCCCCCGGCTCATCGCTCGACAAGGCCCGCGAATCCTGCCCTTCGAAGAGAAACCGGAAGGGGCCATTACCCCCCAATCCTACACGCGCTCTGGATCGGAGGAGCAACTGGGCATCCGTTCCCCCGCCCCCAATGACTTGATTAGTTCGCCAGGGATGGCCGTACGATTCAAATCGGGTCCGGTTTTCCAAACCCAAGTCAATCCAATCTGGTAAGTGCATCGCGGTTTTGACATAGCGGCTCCATTCGATGTCTCTCCGTAGATTGAGGACTGCATCGGCTGGTTCGATCCAGTTTTTTCCCTTTTGTGCTGAAACTTCGATGTATCTCTCGTTCGTGATCATCCCCTTATCCCGCATGAGCTTGAATATCGGATCTTCCGTACTCTGAAACACCCACTTTCCGTCTTTCTGCACCAGTTCACCATACTCGACGGCCCTCACCGATCCAACTCCCACAAGGAGGAGAAGGGCGCTCAGGAACGCGCACCACCATCTGTTCTTGGCCATTGTCACTCCCTGTATCTAAGCAGGACGATCAGTTGAAAACCCGTCCGATGACGAAGGACGTTTCGTCAGCCGGCACGCAGCGCATGGAGTTTTCCTGTTTCGCTGGTGTCATACCCTCCCAGCGCCTCGATCTCATTACGAAATGGGCGGCTGACAAGGGTCTCGAACAAATGGGCCAATGTCGGATGGAGCTTCAAATAGGCTTTGGGCACGACCAGGTCATAGCGCGCAGCTTGCAGCGGAACGAAGTCGAGTCCGAAGAGTTGCGCTGCGGATCTGATCCCGACCCCGACATCCGCCTGGCCGCCTCCAATCGCGCGCGCAATGTCGAAATGCGATGCGACGATCGTGCCATAGCCCCGTACTTGATGATGATTGATTCCCGCAACACGCAACCGCTGATCCAGCAACAGCCTGGCCCCAGCCCCCTCTTCTCGATTTACAAGTGTCACGGATGGATTGGCTACGTCGCTGACCGCACGGATAGACTTGGGATTACCAGCTCGAACGAGCAAGCCCTCTTCCCAGGTCGCAAAGGTGACGACCTCATAGTTCGAACCTTTCAACGCGCGCCGGAGGAACGGCAGATTCGATTCCCCCGTCGACGGGTCGAAGAGATGCAGCCCTGCGACATGCACCTCACCCTGCTGCAAGGCTCGAAGCGCCGCCATACTCCCCATCGTCCAGCCGACCAAAGAGGTCTGGTCCTTGTGCCGCTTCATGTGCTCGCCTGCAAGGAAGATCGCAGGGTCACAGCCTGCCACAGAGATGGCTCGTTCAATTGCCTCACGGTCCCGCGAGAGTTTCACGCTCACCAGAGCCCCAGATTCCTGACCATGCGCATCAACGACATAGCCATCGGCAGGTATCGTGAAGCAAAGCGTCTCACCCAATCCGGTGACTGGTCGCACGACTCTCTTCGAACCCACCATCGACACCTTGACCCGGACGGGTGAAGCCTTCATGTCCCTTTGCGGGAGATGGCCGATCAACTTGCCTTCGACAATGTCTTCGGCTGTCCCGATGCTGAACAAATCTTCAACGCGACAGGCCAACACCGAAGCTAAATGAAGGGCAACGCCTATAGTCGGGAAATACAGATTCGATTCAATTGCAGACACCGCCTGCCTTGTGATACCTGCACGAGCAGCAAGTTCGCCCTGTGAGAAACCTTTCTGAGTCCGGAGCGCTTTGAGGTGATTGGAAAAAATGCGAGACGTTTTGGTCGGCTGCTTCCGATTCTTCATGGCCAATGAATAGCAATAATACTTGCTATACGTCAAGCATTATGGCTGTACGTGTGTTATCGCGACATACAGAATATTGGTTGTACCATCCAACTATAGAACGAATATGCATTATATTTATATTGTTGACAAAGTAAGTTCATATGCAATACGATTGTACTACTTAATTATGATCGGGTCAATGTAGATTAACCATGTCCCTTACGATGTAGTAGGGGAAAGAAGAAATGAAGGTTCTCCCTTCCAAACGACAACGACCAGTCGACCAGGCGCGCCGCCACCGCGAGAATGACCCCATTGCGAAAAGGATAATGATCATGAAGATACGTGGATTGTTGTTCCTAGGACTGTTGTTCCTCCTCACCTCCCCCCATACCGCCAGTGCAGGGGAAACGATCCGCGTGGGACATTTCCCGAGCATCACGCATGTCCAAGGCCTGGTGGCCCAACATCTCTCCCGTACCGGCCACGGTTGGTTTGAGCAACGGCTGGGAACCGACGTCAAGATCGAGTGGTACATCTACAATGCAGGCCCAAGCGCCATGGAGGCGATCCTGGCACATTCCATCGACCTGACCTATGTGGGCCCGAGTCCAGCGCTGAATGTGTACGCCAAATCCAACGGTGAGGAGGCCAGAATTATTGCCGGCGCTGCAGCAGGCGGCGCAGCCCTCGTGGTCCAACCGGATGCCGGATTGAAACAACCTGCAGATTTTCGCGGGAAGAGGATTGCCACCCCGCAACTCGGCAATACCCAGGACATTGCATGCCGGGCTTGGCTAGCCGCAGGGGGGCTGAAGATCACACAGACAGGCGGAGAGGCCTCCGTCATTCCCACTCCCAACCCGGATCAGGTCACCCTGTTTCAGCAGAAAAAAGTCGATGCGGTCTGGACGGTCGAACCGTGGGTCTCACGCCTGGAACGCGAAGCTGGAGGCAAGGTGCTCGTCGAACAGTCGCGCGAGAGCATTACAGTCCTGGTATCGAGTGTGAAATTTGTCAAGACCAAGCGGGAGCTAGCCAGGAAGTTTGCGCAAGCCCACCGTGAACTGACCGAGTGGATTCTGGCACATCCTGATGAGGCCAAGCAGATGGTCCGGCAGGAGTTGGCTGCCGAGACGCGAGCCGAAGTGTCGGCGGACTTGATCTCCCAAGCATGGAAGCGCATCGTGCTGACCACAGAGGTCTCTCAGGATGAGTATCAGCATTTCATCGCCAATGCCCAGCGCGCGGGATTCATGCGTATAGCCCCAGACTTGTCACGGCTCATCGAAAGGCTGAACTAGGATGGCCTCGCCTGAAGTCAGTCCGGTCAAGACCGTCCCGTCCAAGCTCGTCCTCGAACATGTCTCGAAGTGGTTTCAGACCAGTTCATTGAAGGTCCACGCTCTCGACGATGTCACGCTCCACATTGCAGAAGGAGAGTTCGTCTGTCTTGTCGGTCCCAGCGGTTGCGGTAAATCGACCCTGCTCAATATCATTGCCGGACTGGAGAAGCCGGATCGCGGCTTGGTCCAGGCCGATGGAAAAACCATCGTGGGGCCAGGACCTCGCCGCCTCATGATGTTTCAGGAGGCGGCGCTGTTTCCATGGCTGACCGTTCTCGGCAACGTGCTGTTCGGATTGAAGCTCAATACGGGGCTGAGCGCGGCGGAGCGCCGGGAGAAAGCTGAGTATTTCCTGGAACTCGTCGGCCTCAAGAAATTCATGCATTCCAATGTGCATGAACTATCGGGCGGCATGAAACAACGCGTCGCCTTGGCTCGGGCTCTGGCGCCGACCCCTACCGTCCTCCTGATGGATGAACCCTTCGGCGCGCTCGACGCCCTCACACGCGAACAGCTGTACGGGGACATTCAACGAATCTGGAGTCAGCATCGGAAGACCATCGTCTTCGTCACGCACAATGTGCGTGAAGCCGTCTGTTTAGGCGACCGCGTCATTTTGTTTTCGCCGAACCCTGGACGGATTCGCGAGGAATTCGCCATTCCCCTTCCGCGATCACGCGACATCAACAGTGTAGACCTGGCTCGCTACTCGACGGAAATCACCCGTGTCCTAAAAGGCTACGTCCAGCCGGAGGTGGCAGGATGATCGCGCGGTGGTTTGCGGCCTCTCTCTTCTTCTTGCTGCTCGTGGTGGCATGGCATCTGGCTGCGGAGGCAGGCATATGGTCTCCCCTCTTGTTGCCCTCGCCCCTGAGCGTCTTCGGGTATCTCCGATCCGCCGCTGAAGACGGCACGCTTCTGGAAGCCACATGGGTTACGGTCCAACGGCTCCTCATCGGCTATGGGTTGGGAATCCTTGTTGGACTTCCATTGGGACTGCTCACCGCATCATCCCGGTGGTGCCAGGATACGATCGGCGTTCTCGCATTAGGTTTACAAACGCTCCCCAGCGTCTGCTGGGTCCCGCTGGCCCTGCTCTGGTTCGGTCAAACAGAAACCGCCCTGCTGTTCGTCGTCGTAATGGGAACCCTCTGGTCGCTGATCATTGCGACCGACCACGGTGTGCGGACCATTCCACCCATTTATACGCGCGCAGCCCGCAGCATGGGGTCGACCGGAATACACACTTGGACGCACGTCGTCTTGCCGGCAGCGCTTCCCTTTCTCTTGAGCGGCATGAAACAGGGCTGGGCCTTTGCCTGGCGCTCCCTCATGGCGGCCGAGATTTTCGTGACAATTCTGACCGGCTTTGGCCTCGGCCATCTTCTACATTATGGTCGAGAATTGAATGCCATGGATCAAGTCATCGGCGTCATGCTGGTCATCGTCATCATCGGGCTGGCCGTGGATAAAACGCTCTTCGCTCCCATTGAACGATTTCTCCATCGCCGCTGGGGAACAGAGCGCCAGTAGTCGTTCCAGCAAAGGGGGATTGCCATGACAACTCAACAAAATACGGTCGCACCGTTCATTGGTTCAACAGTGCTGGCCTTGACACTGATGTTCGTGACCGCTGCTGTTGCTGGGCAGTTCGGCACGCCAAAAGAAAATGAGGGAACCAGAGTTTTTAAGCCTACGGAGCATCCACACTACAGCGGGCAGTTTCACCTTTCAGGCCAGAAGGCAATCCTGATCGGAAGCGTGAACGATCCCACGCCTTGGGATCACCTCGATTATGCCGGCAAGCGTCTAACACAGGTACAAGGCACGATTGACGTCCAGGTGAACGAACTCACCAACAGCGGCCAGGTGGTCGCCGAGTTTGTCGAGGGCGCCGATCGATATCGAATCGTCTTTGATCGGTTTGCCGCGAAGGCCCCGTTCCAGGACGGAGGCATTGCGACCAGGATCTATGAACATGGTGATTCCGGAAACGGCGATCCCTTGTATCCAAAAACATGGCTCTATCTTGGTGGATGGGGCACGGCCACCATGCACAAGAACGATCAGGTGATCTACAAAGACTACGATGCCCACTTCATGGTCATGGAGCGGTCCCGCGATCCCAAGACCCATGAAGTTCGCTATCCGGTCAAGCGGACCCTACCTGGTGGGGAAACAGATCCGGCTGGGATGGAGATCGATCTCTGGGTCCGGTCGAAGGAGCACAACACGAATAACTTCCCCCCCTTTGAAACCTTTGTCCACCTCTGCTGGGATGAAGTGACGTGGCGAAGCGCTCAATGAACCGGTTAGTCAAATCCCTCCTCAGTGTGATGATCGCAGCTCCTCTGGGATTCGGAACCATGGAGACTCAGGCAGAGACCGCCCCTCCCGTGCAAGAATGGAGTTTCGATCATGAACAGCCTGGCGTCCTTCCAAGCCAGTTCTTCATTGGAACGATGTTTGATGGACGGCCTGCGGGCGAGTGGCAAGTCCTCGCGACTGATCGAGCCAAGAGTCCCCCGCATGTGCTCGCCCAAGTCATGGCCAAGGGAGCAGAACATGCTTATAAGATCACGCTGGTCAAAGGGATCGTTGCCGCTGATCTCAATCTGGCCGTGTCGTTCTTACCGATCCAAGGACAGGCAGACATGGGTGGTGGCCTGATTTGGCGGGCGGCCGACGATCGAAATTACTACCTAGCCAGAGCCAATCCACTTGAGCAAAACATTCGAGTGTATCGAGTCGAGAACGGCATTCGACACCTGTTACAAAACTTCAACCAGACAATCGACGTAAGGCGGTGGCATACACTGCGGGTCACCCACCAAGGCTGTCGCATGAACATTTTCTATGACGACAAGCAAGTCTTCGATCTCTGTGACAAGTCGTTCCACGACGGGATGATTGGACTATGGACCAAGTCGGATGCCGTCACCTACTTCGACGATCTTCCGCTGCAGCACATGAAATCAACGCACACGAGGCAATGAACCTGCCGCAATCTGTGTCCGTCACCCGCCTACGCAGGAAGCCAGGGCTGCCCATCATCCGCAGCAATCGTCTGCAGAGGGTGGATGAAGCCATGGAGAAATTCACACCGGGCGTCCTCCGTAGCTTTAACGAAGTGGGGTATCCAGCTATTTACGGTAACGCTACAATATACAATGGAATCAAAGAACGCTCCCGCTCAACGCAAGCCTCCCAAGGCGGGAATTGATTAC
>JAWXBV010000018.1:0-30785 GCA_034440335.1 Nitrospirota bacterium
AACGACGTGTCACCTGGATGTTATTGTCGATACCCTCGCCCTGTTGGTTATGCTAGACTGCGCGCTGTTACAGAAGGCACGTATCGACTATGTCTCACCATCCACGACTTGCGTATCTCCTCGTAACCGGAATGATCCTGGCCTTGTCAGCCTGCGCAACAGGGCCTGATCTGGACCTCACGATCCATGCATCCGACCGTGGCGCAGTGTATCTGGAACGGATTCCCGATCGATCTTTTCAAACCGCCCAACCCATGACGTTATCTGCAGATACGATGGCGCGGGTTCTTCGCGGAGTCGTCATTACGGAAGGTCGAGGGGCCTTGGGATACGTACACCCAGGCAAACCTGAGGCAGCGCGAGTGTTTGAGGACGAAGAGGTGCAGTATCTAACGCCTCTCTTAACTGAGGGGCTCAAGAGAGCCGCATCGGATCAGCAGGTTGGATTCCGGATCGTCCAGCGCAGTATACAGACCGCGGCACCGTCGGTGGGGCCGGTCTTTTGTCTGTCCGATGTCCGATTCCCCGGGGTCTGTGAGTCAGAACAGCCTGCAGGGTCGACAACAGAGGAATCGACGAAGGGCACAGTCTATGCCTATGGACAGTCGCTCTATCTAACCTTAACCGGATACCGACATCGGATGGAACGGACTGGGTCGAATAACAAGGCTGCTTGGCGGGTTCTCAATTCCACAGGATTAGCCAACCGCACGGTGCATTTCGTCCCGGAATTAGCCACGCGTCCCGATAGCTACCGAACCGCACACTCAACCGACGCAACAATGGTGATCGATTACCGCCTGCTTGCGACAATGCCGGCCCTATCGGACAGACCATCGACACCCGCTCAAGCAGCAATGCCTGCGAAGGGGGAGCCTCATCAACGAGATTCAGAATTGGACGCGCTGCGAAAAGACTTGCAGGAGATCAAGAAGAAACTGGCAGATCAAGAACAGGAGCGGACCGGCTCGACCTCTTCCTCACCCACGAAACCCATACCCAGGACGATTCCTTAGCCAGGCAAGCCGCGTCTATCCACGCTGTTTCTCAGCCCGTTGATCGAGTTCTCCGGCCAAGAGCACAGCTTCGGCTATCTCGCGCATCGACTTTCTGAAATCCATACTCTGCCGCTGAATGAGTTTGAAGGCCTCTTCTTCAGTCAACTTCTTCGAGCGCATCAAGTAGCCCTTGGCCCTCTCCATGAGCTTTCTGACCGCCAGCGCTTCCTGCATTTCATGGGACTTCTCGATCAGGGTTGTATGCTCGATGGCGACCGCCGCCTGATTCGCGATGGCCTGGAGCAATTTGACCTCTTCTCCGGTGAACACATGCGGAACAGACGTATAACTATTGATCACGCCCAGCGCCTTCTCCCGCACCATCATCGGGACCGACAGCAATGAGCACAGTCCTTCCCGTTTGGCCATATCTGGATACAGAAAGTCCCGCTCTGTAAGAACATCCAGCACGATGATGGGTCGGCGGTCTTTCACGGCGCGACCGCTGATCCCTCGCCCAACCTTGATGTTCGGCTTACGCCGATACTGTTCGCTGAGGCTCTGTGTCGCCGCGATCCGCAACTCTCCGCTGGGTTCGTCTAAGAGCATAATCGAGCAGATCTTGGAGTTCATCATTTGTGCGGTCATCGTAACCAAAAGTTGCAGCACGTCTTTGATCAACCGATTGGAGGCCACTGTTTCCGAGACCTGAGACAGCGTCTCTACTTGTAATGCTTTGCGTTGCATTTGATCGTAGAGCCGTGCGTTCTCGATCGCCCCTCCGACTTGATTGGCGATCGTCGAGAGAAGCGCGATCTCATCGGGTTGATAGCGTTTGGGGCGCTTATGTTGGACATTGATCACGCCGACGACTTCTTTTTTAGCCATGATCGGTACGGAGACAAAGGCTTGATAGCGGTCTTCGGGAAGGTTATGGAAAAACTTGAACCGTGGATCGTCGTTGGCGTTGCTCGGTATCACGACACGCGTCCGTTCCTGTGCGACCCACCCGGTGATGCCCTCGCCCAAACCGATCGTGATGCGTCCGATCAATTTCGGATGAGGGTTTTTCGACGCGCGAAGAATCAGTTCGTCTTGGCTGTCCGACAAGAGGTAGAGGAGACAGGCATCCGCCTTGGTGACTTCGACGACGACCTCGACGATATGTTTGAGAATGGCTTCGAGATCCAGTTGGTTACTGATCGACGCGGAGATCCGATGGAGCACATCGACCTCGCGGGTTTTCTCCCGCAATGCCTGTTGGAGCTGCGCCATAGATGGCGTGCGTGTGGTCGTCATTGAGATTTATCCTCGTGCACGAGTCTTTCGACGGACAGGGTGCGCTCGTGGTTGACGGCCACTCGATGCGCGGCTCACACGGCCATGATTTTGCCGAAACCACGCGGCACAGACCTGTCGCTCGATCGGATGAATGACTGTTTCCCCTATCCGCACTGGCCACACCCCAACGACCTGCCCTCCGACGACCTTCTTATCATGTTGCATGGCGCCCCAGAGGGACGTAAAGGAGGGTGGTGAGACCTGTTCAGCCAAGCCGGCACGTTGCACCAGACGTCTGATCCGCTCGACCACCTCTCTCCTACACAGGCCCATATGAAAAGCCAACCCCGCTTCTTCCACCAACCCGATCCCCACCGCTTCTCCATGGATCAATCCGCGATAGCCTGAGAGGGCCTCCAGCGCATGTCCAATCGTGTGACCATAATTGAGAATACGCCGACGATCCGATTCTCGTTCGTCCTCGGTAACCACCTGCGCTTTGATCTCGCAGGATCGTTTGATCGCGTGGAGAACCGGCCCTTCCGCGAGTGCCAAGAGCGCAGGCATTTCCTGCTCCAGAAAGGCGAAGAACTCCTCGTCGGCGATAATGCCATATTTGATCACTTCAGCTAACCCAGCGATCCATTCGCGACGTGGCAGAGTGCGCAACGTGAGCGGATCAATCAATACCGCGCGTGGCTGGTAAAATGCCCCAATGAGATTCTTTCCCAGCCGATGGTCCACTCCGGTCTTGCCCCCGACACTGGAATCGACCTGCGCCACAAGCGTGGTGGGCACTTGTACAAATGGAATTCCTCGTTGATAGATCGCAGCAGCAAAGCCGGTGATATCGCCGATGACTCCACCGCCGAGGGCTAGCAACAGGGACTGCCGTTCGAACTTGTGCCTGGCTAATACATCGAGAATCTTGGCGATGGTACCGAGCGTCTTTGTTCGTTCTCCCGGTGGCAAAATAATTGGAGTCGGGTCGTATCCCGCCTTGCACAGCGAGCGGAGAGTCCTTAGAAGATACTGGCTTGCCACATTCCTATCTGTCACAACCCCGATCTTCGGAGAAGTCGTCATGTCACTGAGCCGATCACCCACGGTCGCAAGTACCCCAGGAAGAAGGACGATGTCGTAGCTCCGCTCCCCCAAGGTAACCGGCACGATCTGTTCTGTCACAGCGGCCCTGCTCAATGACGGGTTCTCCGGACCTGCTCGACGAGTCGCCTATCCGATTCTTCTTGGATAGATACGCCTAGATTTACGAACGGCTTCGCCTGCGTCGATGATGAATTGCGATGGCTGACATCGGGGGGGATGGTACCACAACGGTTCGGAAACTAGAAGGTTTTCAGATGCTCCGCACGGCCCATAGATCGCATTTCACAGCCACAGAAGCTCCCTCTTAGCCCGCATTATTCATGACGGTTCGTCGCGAAATCGCGCAGTCGCGTCGCGAGACGGGCATGCGGAGCCGAGAGAGCCCGAGGCGTACTTGAGCAGTACGTCGAGGGAGCGAACGGCGAGCCTGCCCGCCGAAGGCTTGTCGCAGCAGCGAATCCGCGATTGCAGCAGAAGTGCTCATGAATAATGCGGGTTAGACTTCATGCATCTGACCCTGAGCACAACAGATAACTCCACCTTCAGAGTTACTTCAGCTACGAGGTATCACAAACCGATCATGTTGAAATGCGTATCAGACTGGAGAGTATATGCTGGAGGAACGAGGCGACACACCAACCGCGAGGACTCACCGGCCTTGAGTGCCCCTTCAATGAAGCACTCACGGTTCGGTTCTAGCGGGCTGCGCAAAAACGATGTGGGGATGCGATACCTTCACTGCTTCGAACGTCTGAGACAAGTCCGGTCTGTCTAGTCCAACTGCAGTAACCTGGTGTGTTTTGTGTATTTGGTTCGTTTTGCTCAACCTAAAACCAGACCGGCCAGACAACGATCTTCTTATAGTGACCAACCTTTCCAGCAGCCTGCTAGCTCTTGATGATACTGGGCGTTAGGAAGATAAGCAGCTCCTGTTTCGACACCGCCTCTGTTTTCTGCTTGAAGAGCCATCCCAAAACAGGCACTCGCGAGAGATAGGGAATACCGGTGACAGTGTTGTTCTGCGCATCGATAAAGACCCCGCCGATTACCATGGTCTCGCCATCGCGAATAAGGACCTGGGTATTGGCTTCGCGGCGATCGATACTTGGGCCAGCCGCATTGCTTCGCGCACCGACGGCATTCCTGGTTGCGCGAACCTTCAGCATGATCTGCTTATCGACGTCCTTAGGATCTCGCGAGGTAATCTGAGGAGTCACATTCAGTTCTAAGTTTGCATCGACAAAGGTCGTCTGAGTTCCCTGAAGGGATGTCGTCTGGAACGGAATCGATTCTCCCTGTGAGATCTTGGCCTCTCGCTTGTCCAAGGTCGTGACCTTCGGCGCGGCAATGACTTTACTCAGACCGAGTAACTCGCCTGCCGACAAGCGTACATCCAACAGGGCTCCGTCTGTTCTTCCAATCGTGAAACCGACACCAGGCGTTGACACCAAACCACCGACGGTGGCAGGAAGGTTGACCAGAAAGTCCGATGTTTGGCCTCCGAATGGTCCGACATTACCTGTTCTGAAGTTCGCCACACCAAAAGAAGACCCGAGTTGGTTCACATTCTGGATACCCCACTGAACTCCCAGCGAACGAGAATAGGTCGTATCGGCCTGCACGATCCTGGCTTCAATTTGGACTTGAGGCACTTCGAGATCGAGCCCATCAACCAACTGCTTCATGACCCCAATCTTACTCTCCGTATCCCGAACGATTAAGGCATTGGACCCCAGACTGATTTGCATTAACCCTCTTGGGCTCAAGTACGGCCGAAGCGACGTCATGAGTTCTGTCGCTTGCAGGTTTCGAATATAGAACACCCGATCGACCAGTTCCTCCGCTTTGCTCTTGGCATCCTTTGCCTGCGCTTCTTCATTCTGCTGTTTGGCAAGGTTCGCGAGCGAATCGATCCATAGAATGTTGCCCTGCCTGATTTTGCCTAACCCATTCATCTTCAAAATCATATCGAGTGCCTGATCCCAGGGCACACTCACGAGCTTCATGGTCACTTTACTCTTGACCCCTTCACCGACGACCATGTTAAACCCACTCACTTCGGCAATGAGACGCAGTACATTACTGATGTCAGCCTGCTGGAAATCAAGCGATATGCGCCGACCGACATAACGCGTTTCTCCCACAACTAAATCTTCCTTTGGCGTGCTGACCTCCCCACCATCTGCCGAGGAGGTCATCTGGATTGGCCGCACATGAAATTTCGCTGAAGACCGGTGCACCATGGGAATTGCTCGTGGTGCCACCCGAGAGATCACCGCCGCATGGACTGGCAGTATTACAGGATTCCCTGTCTGTATGGTTGTGACCGCCTCGCCGCGGTACGAATCTCTATCTGCGCCGCTATCCGTGCCGGCGCTTTCGCGAAGAGTCACAATAAGATTGGCGCCTTGCGGTGTAACCGAGTAGGCCGCCGTACCGGCAAGATCCAATACCACCCGCACTCTATCGGCATGATAGCCCACACGTACTTGCTTTAAAATCTGATGATTCACAGGTATGACTGGCTTGCGTATTACAGAAACCACACCTGGAATATCGATCATGAGTCGCCGCTCATCAAGACGTGTCACCTCGTAGGCCAGTCTGCCATCCCCCGAGATAATGACACGGATGTCGTCCGTGCCGCGCTGAACATCGATGCGAGTCAGCGTCAGCGCCAGCTCTCTCTCGATGCCCAGAGGCAAGCCCGAATCGACCATGGGAATGTCGGTTGATGCCCCTATCGACGGTATCGCCATGGAGACACTGAGCGCTCCCACCGCCGAGAGCACGCGAACAAATGCTGTCGTTGTCGTGGTCCGCCTAGGTATCATTCTACGCCCTCTTTTGGGTGAAGGAGCTTGACATATTCCCGCTCTTGTTTACTCCCATACACATCTGTAAACCGTTCTTGCACCACAATACCTTTCTCCGTGACAGCGCTCACCACACCATTATTGGAGCCGATACGCGTTCCTCGATGCACCGTATATCCATTTCCATCTGGAGTCTGAACCATCGCGCTATAACCATAGCCTCCCCATATCACCGCGATCAGGTTCATCTCGGTGAGCCCAACACGCTGGAGCGGAGGTAACGTGGGGTCAATCGGCCCGAGTCCTAACCGTTCCAACACGGGCGCGAACGGATCGCGCCGTCCAGAAGGGTCATAGGAGCGGACAGTCATCGGTTCCACCATTGGATTAAGTGCAACAGGTTGAGCATTCCCATCGCCAGTTTCCACTGCAGGCGTTGGAGACGGCCCGTGCTTCGGCACATCGTTGAGAGAGGCTACTTGTAAAGAATCCTGCCGCATTGGGTAAATTTGTCCGACATGAGCACTCATACCAGTCTCAGCAAAGCCCAGATCAACTGCGACAAGCAGGCAGGCACATCCAATGAGAATCATGCTTGTTGTCTGCATGGTCAATCGCCAGTTCTCACAGATGACGTTCATCGCTCATGGCCTCTCATAGATCAGAAACCCTGTGCCCTATTTCTTCTGAGGAGTCGCCGGAACCGCCGCAACCAGCTTGGGTTCCTCAGGTGCCGCATAGGCCACAAGATCGAACACCGTCTGCGTAACAACACGCCCCTTCTCAAACTTGGGGGCGCCCATCTTGAGGTCTGATACAGTCACAATTCGTGGCATCGCATTGATGCGATCGAAAAATAAGGCGGCGGTATGGTAGCCGCCGGACACCTCCACGTTCACCGGCATACGCACAAAGAGCTTCGATGGATCTTCGATCTTGGGATTCGGTTTCCACAGCTTAATGTCGAGCCCAAGGCGAATCCCCAAGTCTGATACCTGTTTGAGCAACATAACCGCCTCCCCTTCCGGCGGCAGCATTTCTTTCTTTTTCGCGAGTTCAATCTCTAGTTGCTTACTCGCGGCAATGAGTTCATCAAGATGCTTGACTTTAATGGTTAATGTTTGAATCTCGGTGTCAAGCGTGCCAATCGCTCCCTGGAGCACAACAATCTCTGTCGCTTTTGGCTCGGCGACATAGTAGTAGAAGGCTACGATAATCCCGGCAAGAACCATGAGCAGAAGCCCCAACTTCTGAAGCAATGGGATCGACCGCAAGAGATCAAGATTAATCGGGGGCAGTTTCATGATTCTTACCCTTTGAGACGGAAGCCAAGTTTAAACTGATAGATATTGAGTTGGCTCTCTACCGCAGCGCGACTTTCGTGAAGATTGATGTTCGAGAAATAGTCGGTGCGACGCAAGTTGTTCACAAATTCCACCACATCATCGTTGGTCGCCGCACGGCCCTCAAGATCGATGTCCTTCCCGGTGATTGCGACTCTCACGAGCCACACTTTCAACGGTTCCAGGCTTTGACTGACATGGTCGAGCACCTTGACAGGGCCAACACGTGACTTTTCCAATTCATCAATAATACGATTCTTGGCTTCCAGGACTTTCTTCCTGGTTTCAAAATCGACAACCTGCTTCACTTGTTCCGTTAACTGGGCAACCTGCTTCTCCTTATCAAGCTTTTCGGTCTGCCGGGCGTTTATCTCTTCATCGAGTGACGCCGAGTACCACCAGCAACCAGCCAAGGTAATGAACAAGAGCCCCACACCCAATAGCGCCTGCGCTCTGACATCATACTGAGGCTTCGCCTTATGCCCCTTAGGCCCTGGCAAAAGATTAATGCGGATCATCGATCCCCTACCGTTCTCAGGGCCAATCCAACCCCCACGGCAGCCAGTGGGGCCAATTCGGCTAACGTATTCTGATCGAAACCGGCTCCTGACGTATCGATTTCACCGAACGGATTCGCCACCTCGACCACAGCCTGCATTCGATCTCTCAGTTGCGTCACTAAGCCCTTGACCTGAGCGCCCCCTCCGCACAAGAGAACCTGCTGAACGTCCGCATCCGGCATGGTTGACTTGAAATAATCGATGGTCCGAGCAATTTCAGACGCAACCTCGGCGTTGACACTATCGATGACCGTGGTCACCGCGGCCTGATTGCTCCCCGTCGAATGCGCGTGTTTTTTCGTTTCCTCTGCCTCTTCGTAGGACATGCCCATTTCTCGCTGAATGGCTTCTGTATAACGGTTCCCTCCGATAGGAATATCACGCGTGAACAACGACGTGCCGCCTCGGACAATATTGATATTCATGACACTGGCGCCGATATTCACAAGCGCGGTGGTATCTTCCTGCGAGACGGGGTAATTGATCGCGTGCATGTTTTCGATCGCAAAGGCATCCACATCCATGACGATGGGAAACAACCCCGCCCCCTTGATGAGTTCAGTCAGCTCATTAATCTTGCCTTTCTTGGCTGCGACCAGAATGATCGACATCTCTCCCTGCGTATCGCCCGCGGCCTCGGAAGAGGACAACACACTGAAGTCGATGTTCACCTCATTAATATCGAAGGGAATGTACTGCTCCGCGGCCAGCCTCACCTGCCCCTCCAACTCCTCCTCGGGCATCGGCGGCAGGCTGATCTTTTTAATAATGACCGCATGGCCGGAAATCGACACGGCGACTTGCTTCACCTTGATCTTTGTTTCCTCGAACAACTCCTTAATCGCCGACACCACCCGCCCCTCATCCATCACCGTGCCATCGACGATGACCTCCGGCTCGAGTGCTTTGTAGCCAAACTTCTGGAGAATGTACTTCCCGTGGTTTTCCTTCAACTGGACAAGCTTGATACCGCTCGACCCGATATCCAACCCGACGAGCTGCCGCTTCGGGGTGAACATCGAGAACAGATCGGTTTCTGAAAGACTTTTGAATGAACTCAGCATACGTGCCTCTGACTGTACATGACTCTCCACGCAAGACAACTCTTTATGTGAATTCTACGAAGACGGTCGCTCATGCCCATACCTCCACACACGTCAACGTCCCCAAAGAATGAATGTGTAACAAGACCATTCTGGCTATTCAGGTGCATCTGACCCTCCACTCCACATTCCCGTAACGTGAGGATCGTTTGATCCTGAATCCTGTCAGGGAAAGGTCGAAACACTGTGTCGCTACTGGGGATTAGCTTCACTCACCTGCTAAGTATAGTCCGTAGGCTCTAGCTGTCAAGGAAATGGCTTTTCGTACACACACACACACACACGGAGAGGAGAGCGAGGGATATGATGGAGGGAAGACGTGCCGGATGGCTCAGTGGGTTATGGCCTATTGAGATCGCGATGAGCGACGGTCACTTGATATCCAAGCACTGAAAAGCTTTTTTGGAGTCGTCCGGCAATCGCCACCGACCGATGACGTCCGCCGGTACAACCAATTCCCACATTGAGATAGCTGCGGCGTTCTCGTTCGTAGAGAGGAATGAGGAATTTGAAGAGGCCTTCCAGTTGCTCAATGAAAGCGACGGCGTTCGGATCGGCCAGGACATAAGCCCCTACCCGTGGGTCTTCCCCCGTCAAGAATTTAAGATCTTGAATGAAGTACGGGTTCCGCACGAACCGGACGTCAAACAGGAGATCGATGTCGTACGGCACACCGAACTTGTAGCCGAACGTCACGAGTGAAATGGTCAATCGGCACGGTGCTCCCTCCTGCCTGAACTGCCGGTCCAACAACTCACCTAACTCATGCACCGTCAAATCTGAGGTATCAATAATACGGTCGGCGTGACGCCGTAGTTCGGCAAGACGCTCCTTCTCAAACCGTACTCCCTCCAGTACCGGGAGATGCGGCAGGAGCGGGTGAGGCCTCCGAGACTCCGAGAATCGGCGAACCAGCACCTCTTCCCGCGCTTCAAAGAATATCAACTCGACCGCATGACCGAGCGCTTTGACTCGCTCAAGAATGCCTGCGAGATCAGAAAAGAACACGCGCTCCCTGACATCGATGCCGAGCCCGACGTTCTTAATTTCCCCTCCTTGCTGATGACAGAGTTCAACAAAGGTCGGTAGAAGGGCTGGCGGCAAATTGTCGATGCAGAAATACCCGGCATCTTCAAAGCACTTGAGCGCATGCGATTTCCCTGAGCCAGAAAAACCGCTGATCACGACCAACTTGAGCGCAGCCATACCTGTGTCCCTCTTATGGATCAATCAAGATCACTCGGTCGCGATCGAGGCGCTGGAGGATCTGCAGTTTTCCCGAAGACCGTGCAGTGAACACCACCAGGGAACCAGGCAGCGGATCTAGTCGGCGTTTCGCGTCCTCCAACGTCAGAACCACCCTAGCTGGTCGAACGACATCGATCGTTTCCTCTTCCTTTTCTTTGCGAATAGCTGGGCGCAGAACCTTACGAACCGCTCTCTTCGTCGGTTCTTTATGATCAGCCTGGCGTTCCTTGTGTTTTCGTATCTGTGTGGCCAAGCGGTCCACGAGCTGGTCGATCGTCGCGTACATTTCCTGCGTCGACGCTTTTGCTTGGATCCGTCGTCCTTGCATCGTACAGACGACCTCCGCACTATGCTGAAGCTTGCTCACTCCTAGGATTACTTCCAGGTGGCTCAGCTTCACTTCATACCGCACGAGCCTCTCAAACCGACTTTCAACATGTTGTCTGAGCGCGGACGTGATCACGAGGTGTCGCCCTGTAATTTTCATCGACATTCATCCTTTCAATCTGAATAACCTCGGCCCCTCTGCCATGCGACTATGTTTGTTCGTTCTACGCATCCACACTACCAGTGAAGACACCAGAATAGTAGACAACGACGAGTGCATCTGGACAGTGAAACGCTCACAGGCTGTAGAGAAACTCGTGTGGCACGGTGGAAATTCAATGTCCCACACTCCTGGGACAAGCCCCGCGTGTGAGGTCTTCTGGTCTATCCGGTTAGTGAGCTGCACCCAAACGAACCAGACGGACCAAAGAAACAAAACAGGCCGATGGACTGTTCGGCATCCTGTTAAAAGAATCGTTTCCGCTGAGTGGCGGAGGGAATATGTTCTTCCGAGCGATACTTAGCCACCGTCCGTCGCGCAATCACAACCTGCTGTGTGAGTAACCGTGCGGCGATCTCTTCATCTTTGAGGGGGCGGCTTGGATCTTCCTCTGCCACCATTTTTCGAATCATCTCTCTCACCGAAACCGACGACATCATGTCTGACGGCTGGTCCACGCGCTGCAGGCCGGCGTTGAAGAAGAACTTCAGTTCCAACATTCCCTGCTGGCAATACATATACTTATTCGCCGTCACACGACTGATTGTCGACTCGTGCATCCCAATATCTTCAGCGACCTGTTTGAGCACCAAGGGTTTCAACTGCTGCACGCCATTCTCAAAGAATTGTTCCTGAAACTTGACGATACTCGACACCACCTTCACGATGGTCTTATTCCGCTGTTCGATACTACGAATGACCCATTGTGCAGCCCGCAGCTTCTCATCCAGATAGGCCTTCGTCTCCGCCGATCCACTCTCCTCTGCCCCCATCAATTGCTTGTAGTACGGGCTAATCCGCATGCGGGGCAGCCCATCGTCGTTCAGCACTACCACCCACTCCCCTTCGTTCTTGACGACAAATACATCAGGAGTAATCACATAATTCTGGGTATTCGTAAACGGTCGTCCCGGCTTCGGCTCAAGCACTTCGATAACCTTTGTCGCCTGAAAGACCTCTTCGACCGTGACATCTAGGGATTTCGCGATCCTCGCATACTGCCTTTTCTCCAAGTCTTTGAGATGGTGCTGCACGATGGCTTCGACGATCGATCCCTTCAAGGCACCGGGCCGAGCCCCTAACGATCCCATGGGGCTCTTCCCCAAATGCCCGATTTGCAAGAGCAGGCATTCCGCAAGGTCTCGGGCCGCTACGCCAGTCGGATCAAAGCTCTGAACAATTTTCAGGACTGACTCCGCTTCAATGACGATGAAATCGGTTCCGCTGACCATCTCATCGAGAGACATGCGGAGGTACCCATCATCGTCAAGGTTACCGATGATCAACCGCCCAATCTCTTTTTCACGATCCGATAAGCCGGAAAACGACAGCTGCCAGAGGAGATGGTCTTCCAAGGATGTGGCTTTCGCCATGGTTTGTTCATAGGATGGAAATTCATCCTGCGAGGGCGACTGAGATTCGGATCCACCCACCCGACGATCGCTAAAATACTCTTCCCAGCCAGCCGCAGAGGCCTCATCCGGCGTATCGCGTTCTTCAGGAGTCGACTCCTCCGCATTCGAGGGCTCGCTGTCTGCTGATGCGGCCGCATCTTCCGCCTTCTCCTCTGGACTTGCTGCATCATTGTCCTCCGCATCAGTGGGAAGCTCCTCCAATAGCGGATTCTCCAGTAAATGTTGCGTGAGGCTCTGCTGGAGCTCGAGTCGAGAGAGTTGCAGCAGCTTAATCGCCTGCTGCAATTGTGGAGTCATGATCAGCTTTTGACTAAGCCGAAGGTCGAGTCTGAGCTTCATGCGGGCACACCCTTACGCGTCATAGCTTGAATCGTTCCCCTAGGTAGACAGCTCTGGCCGTTTCACTCTTGACGATGAATTCGGGAGACCCGGCCTCAAGAATCAATCCCTCATTGATGATGTAGGCTCGATCTGTGATGGACAGCGTCTCTTGGACATTGTGATCGGTGATCAAAATGCCGATCTCTTTTTCTTTCAATCGGATAATAATTTGTTGGATGTCGGCGACCGCAATCGGGTCGATGCCTGCAAAGGGTTCGTCGAGCAACATGAATGACGGGCTCGTGGCAAGGGCCCTCGTAATTTCTAGACGCCGACGTTCTCCACCCGACAACGCATAGGCCATGCTCGTTCGAATATGGGAAAGATCCAGTTCCTTGAGAAGGGCATCGACCCGGTCACGGCGCTCTGACCGAGAGTAGTCCAGCATCTCAAGAATTGCCAGAATATTATCTTCAACCGATAGACGCCGAAACACAGATGATTCTTGCGGAAGATACCCAATTCCTTTCCGCGCGCGTCTGTACATCGGCAGATCCGTGATCACCTCTTCCTCAAACGAGATCGCCCCTTCATCAGGCTGACAGAGACCGACAATCATGTCGAAAATAGTGGTCTTCCCAGCCCCATTGGGCCCCAGCAAGCCCACGACCTCACCGGCGCGAACTTCGATCGAGACGCCTTTGACGACCTTGCGTGCGCGAAAACTTTTCACCAATCCCGTCGCACGTAAACAGACACCACCTACCCTATTGACCGGGGAGCCAGGCAGCCACGCATTTCCCTGAACCGCCTCGATCACTTGGCCGCTCCCCCATCCGGCTCGATCCGCACATGTGAGCCTCCTTCCACCACACTCCGATCCTCTGCCAAGAACATCGTGATTTGTTTACCGCTGACTCTGGTTCCCTTCTCCCACGCTACCGGGTCGCCAGTCAGGATGATTTTATCTCCATCATGGTAATAGATCGCTTTCTCGCACGTGGCACTCCCTGAGTCCTTCTCGATTTTCACTCGTCCGGTCGCCTCAATCCTGTTGACCGACCGATTCGACACAGCCGGTACGGCATCAGATCCTTTCGAAGGTGCCACGCCCTTGACAGCCTCATGCCCTTTCTGATTATCGTTCGCGGGTGAATCTTGCGCGCGAAACAGTACGACCATGCGATCGGAATAGACAACCAACGACCCACGAGTCAGTACCACCGCCCCTTCAAAAACCGCTTGGCTATCCTGATTTTTCACCGTCATCTTCTTGGCCGTAATGGTGGTGCTGACCGCTTGATCAACACCACTTTTAGAAATAGCTGCGTCAGCCGATTCGCTCGATGAAGTCACCCCAAGCAGGAGCGCATTAAGAAGCAGGAGCCAAATCCACATGTACGTCCTCAAGTACTTCAAATTCTTCGCGGTCCAAGTGTCCCAACAACCCACGCCCCGTCACCTCTAACCCATGCCCAACGATACGGACAGGATCTTGCGTGCGGATCTCTCTCGTCTGATCAGTCCATGCGAGATGGTTGGTGTAAATCACGTACCCGCTCTCGGTGTGAATCACGAGTGGCTCTGTTCGGTTCGTGAGTACAAAGTTTTTCGTTTCCGTATTCAACGTCCCCTCATCTCCTGTCACCGTCATTTCTTTTCCTTGCTGGCCGAAGAGTGTGACTGCGACGACTTGGAGCAGCGCCCGCTTATCCCGTTCAAAGAGCCGAGCCTCTTGCGCCTGCACCTGCCATTGAACCGTATCACCCTTCGTTTGGGTGAACGTAAACTGGGAGATCCTCGCATCAGCTGTGTTCATGGAGCCTGGCGCCGCCGCCGTCGTGGTGGGAACCATCGTCGAATTGGTCATGAGTAGGTATGCGAGGAAGCAAGCCAACACCGCACTGAGCGCTAACAAACCTCCTCGTGCCCAACGTTGCCACACGTTTCCCCTGCTTTCTTATCGCAGTACTATAAAGGACTGGCATGATAGTAGCATGGGTCCAATATCAAGTAAACGTATCCAGGAACCTCGGCATGGTCTACTCGTGAGGGCGCAGTCGATGACCCCGCCCTCACGAGCGGGGTTTCCTGACAGACCTTTGTGAACGAGAGGGGATAATTGCGGATTGTTATCGCGGCAACCTGCGTGAATAGCTCTCGCGGACAGAAACCCTAGCCCGCAGCAGGACTCGCAGAAGGAGATGCAGCCGGTGCCTGTTTCTTTACGAGCGCAGAATCCGCCCGCGTGACAAGTTCGATCGCGACAAGCTTCGCCGCATCGCCGATCCGCCGTCTCGTCTTCACCATCCTCGTATAGCCACCGGGACGGTCTTTAAATCGAGGCGCCACGTCGCTGAATAATTTTGAGACGACGTCCTTGCTTCGGATAAAGGCAAGCGCTTGCCGCCGAGCCGGCAATGTCCCCTCCTTGCCGAGCGTAATCATCCGATCCGTGAACCCACGAATTTCTTTTGCCTTGGCCTCGGTCGTCTCAATGCGCTCATGCTCAAGGAGTGAGGTCACGAGACTTCTGAACAACGCCCATCGATGTTTGGTCTTCCGTCCGAGCTGTCTACCATTTTTTCTATGACGCACGGGTTCCCTCTTGTTTCGTTACTCGCTCTTCAGACTACCACTGTTCTGTTGCACAGTATCCAGCTTCACTCCAAGCCCCAGACCCATCTCCGTCAAGATTTCCTTAATTTCGTTGAGCGACTTCTTACCAAAATTCTTCGTCCTCAGCATCTCTCCTTCGGTTTTCTGAACTAAGTCGGCGATGGTCTTGATGTTCGCATTCTTCAAACAGTTTGCGGCACGGACCGACAACTCCAGCTCGTTCACACTACGGAACAGATGCTTATTGACCTCACTTTGCGCCTCATCACTCCCAAGATCGGAACGCCCTTCGACTTGCTCATCGGGATTGATAAATATTTCAACGTGATCACGCATAATTCCTGCGGCCGTGGACAAGGCATCTCGAGGCGAAATGGTCCCATCCGTCCAAATCTCCAAAGTCAATTTATCGTAGTCGGTCATGCGCCCGACACGGGCATTCTCCACATGAAAGTTCACGCGCTTGATGGGGGAAAACACCGAATCGATCGCAATCACACCGATCGGAAGCCCCTCTTCTTTATTTCGCTCGGCCGGCACATAGCCACGCCCATGCTTCACCGTCATTTCCATGTCGAACGAGGCATCCTTGTCCAACGTCGCAATATGCAGATTCGGGGTCAAAATGGTCACGTCCGCATCATGAATAATGTCTGACCCCTTTGCCTCACCAGGCCCCTTCTTCCTGAGACGGAGCGTCTTTGGCTTGTCAGTATGAACAGCGAGCCGCAGCCCTTTGACATTCAAAATAATGGAGGTCACATCTTCAGTGATGCCAGGAATGGTGGAGAACTCATGTAGGACCCCTTCAATCTTTACCGTGGTCACAGCTGCGCCCGTGAGCGACGACAACAACACACGCCGTAACGCATTGCCGACCGTCGTCCCAAACCCACGTTCATAGGCCTCCGTCGTAAATCTGCCGAACGTTTGGTTCTGCGTATCTTTGTCGACCTCCACCCGCATTGGGATCTGAAAGTCTTTCATCATCTTAATCATAACTCCCCCTTCATCTCATCGACTAGCCAACCCCTGAACACGGCACCTATTCGCCGCAGAGATCACGCCCTCACGAGTTCCGCATCTATCTGGAATACAACTCCACCACCATCTGTTCGTTAACTGGCAGAGAAATCTGGTCTTTGGAGGGCAGCGCCCGTACCATCCCTTTAAATGCCGCCTTGTCCAGCTCCAACCACTCTGGAATGCCTCGCCCATCGACAGACTCTAAGGCGGCTTGGATTGAGATCACCGTGCGGCTGCGTTCCCGGACACTGATGACATCGCCCGCCTTAACCTGGGCGCCAGGCACATTGATCTTCCGACCATTCATGGTCAGATGTCCATGGCTCACCAGCTGCCTGGCTTCTTTTCGCGAGGCGCCGAATCCTAGTCGGTACGCGACATTATCCAACCGGCATTCCAACAACCGTAAGAGTACTTCTCCTGTAATGCCAGAATGGCGTTCCGCACGCTCAAACACCCCACGGAACTGACACTCCATCAGACCATAAATTCTGCGCAACTTCTGCTTTTCTCTGAGCTGGGTGCTGTATTCTGAGTTTCTAGGGCGTTTTTGCCCATGCTGTCCAGGAGGATAGCTCCGGCGCTCGATGGCGCATTTTTCTGTCATACAGCGCGAGCCTTTCAGAAACAACTTCTCACCCTCTCGCCGACACAACCGACAGACGGGGCCTCGATACTTTGCCACTGCTCTACCTCCGGTTACCAGACATCACCATACGGGTGTGTCAACAATTCTCGTGTCTTCGACTTTCCCGACAGACAATACTTAGACGCGACGCCGCTTCGGTGAACGGCATCCGTTGTGTGGAATCGGGGTGACATCACGAATCATATGGATCCGCAATCCAGCGGCCTGAAGAGATCGGATCGCCGATTCACGGCCGGACCCAGGCCCATTCACATAGACATCCACCGTGCGCATTCCACTCTCCATCGCCTTCCGCGCGGCAGCTTCTCCGGCCCGCTGGGCGGCAAAGGGTGTGCTTTTGCGAGAACCCTTAAACCCCTGGTTCCCTGAGCTTGCCCACACGATCGTGTTACCGCTTAAGTCGGTGATGGTCACGATCGTGTTATTGAAGGAGGCCTGCACATGGGCCACTCCACTCTGCACGATCCGACGCTCTTTCTTCTTTCCTTTTTTGATGCTCATACAGACTCCCTACTCCAGTAACGGTCACACATTACGACTACCGCGCAGGCTGTTTTGGCTTGCTTCCCACACCGGCGCGACGGCCTTTTCTCGTCCGGGCATTCGTCTTGGTCCGCTGACCGCGGACCGGGAGCCCCTTCCGATGGCGTAGCCCACGGTATGTACCACTATCAATCAGTCGCTTGATGTTCATCGAGGAGGTCTTTCTCAGATCGCCCTCGACCTGATAGCTCTCCTGAATAATTTCACGGATCTTGACGATATGCTCTTCGCTCAAGTCCTTCACCCGAATCGCTCCGTCGATCCCTGCCCTGCTTAGGATCGAGAGTGCCGACGCCCGCCCAATCCCATAGACATATGTCAGACCGATGTCCGCCCGCTTCTCCCTCGGCAAATCCACTCCAGATATTCGAGCCATAATTCCTCCCTACACTTTCCCTGTAACACTTTCAGCGGCCTGCGCTAGGTGGCTTCAGCTGCGCGCATCGAGCGAGTGCCGTTTCATTGCGCGCGTCCTGTGAGCACCGGAGGCTGTCCACCCACGGCTGCACTTCTATCCTTGGCGCTGCTTGTGGCGCGGATTCTCACAAAGAATGCGGACCACGCCCTTGCGCCTGACGACTTTACATTTTGCACAAATTGGCTTGACGGATGATCTCACTTTCATATCAATTTCACGCTCCTACTTAAACCGATAGGTGATCCGTCCGCGTGTCAGATCATACGGCGACAGTTCCACCGTCACCTTGTCGCCGGGAAGAATACGGATAAAGTGCATGCGCATTTTCCCGGAAATGTGTGCGAGAATCTTATGGCCATTGTCCAACGACACACGAAACATCGCGTTCGGTAACGTTTCGTTCACCGTGCCTTGAATTTCAATTACATCTTCTTTCGGCACGTATCTTTATTCCTTCCCCACGGACCCGTGTGATCCATCATCGGCTTCTCAGATCTGACTCAAAATACGAGGCGGCCCACTCGGCTCAATCGCAATCGTATGTTCAAAATGCGCTGAAAAACTCCCGTCAACCGTCACCGCCGTCCATCGATCCTCAAGAACCTTGACAGCTGCCCTACCCATATTGACCATCGGTTCAATCGCGAGGACCATCCCGGCCTGTAATCGAGGCCCCTGCCCAGGCTTCCCATAATTCGGCACCTGCGGCTCTTCATGCAACTGCCGGCCGATCCCATGGCCGACGAACTCTGTTACGACCGAGTAACCGGCAGCCTCCACATGCTGCTGGACCGCATGTGAAATATCTGACAACCGATGGCCCACCACTGCCTGCTGAATTCCCAGATACATCGCCTCTTCAGTGACTTGAACCAAATGGGCTTTTCGCTCAGTCGTCTGCCCCACCGAGACCGTAATCGCTGAATCTCCGTAAAACCCGCCGACGATCGCTCCCAGATCGAGTCCGATTATGTCCCCCTCCTTGAGAACTCGCTTAGAGGGAATCCCATGAACAACCTGGTCATTCACCGAAGCGCAGAGCGTCTTTGGATAACTCCGATAACCCTTAAACGCCGGTTTCGCACCACGTGACCGAATTTCTTCTTCGGCTAACCGGTCCAGTTCATCAGTCGTGATACCGGGCCTGACAGCTTTCTTCAATATCCGTAATGTCTCTGCCACGACTCTTGACGCCTGAGCCATCACCGTAATTTCTTCTGGCGTCTTGAGAATGATCATACCGCCCGGTATGGTGCCAGCTCCTGCGAGAGATGTTGAAACACGACATTTGCTGTGCCGGAACCGTCCAATGGGAGCAACAGGCCTCGCTCTTGATAATAGCGAACCAGCGGGGCGGTCTGCTCGTCATACACTTTCAGACGCATCTCAATTGCATCAGAACGGTCATCACTCCGCTGCACGAGTGGCTCCTCACATCGATCGCACATCTCATTCACCTTGGGCGGCGCAAAGTCCATATGGAACGTCGCTTGACACTTTTGGCAACTCCGCCGACCGCTCAATCGCCTCACGATATCCTCGCGTGAAACCTCAAAATTCACAACCAGGTCCAGAGCGAGTCCTTTTGAGTTCAACACCGACCCTAATGCTTCCGCCTGCGGAACAGTCCTGGGAAATCCATCCAGTACGAATCCATTGGCGCAAACTGGATCAGCCAGCTTCTCCCTGACCAGCCCGATCACCACGGCGTCAGGCACCAGCTTCCCGTCATCCATGTAACTCTTCGCCTCAAGACCCAAGGTTGTCTGGCGGCGAACCGCCTCGCGGAGAAGATCGCCGGTCGAAATCTTCGCCACCAGATACTGCGTTGTAATACGGTCAGCCTGAGTCCCCTTGCCTACTCCTGGCGCGCCGAGAAATACCACACGCATGTATTTTTCTTACCCGCTCCGTCCACGGAGTGGCGCCATACCCTTGCCGAGAAACCCTTCATAATTCCGCATCAGCATGTGGGACTCAATCTGCTGGGCCGTATCGAGTCCAACACCGATCACAATCAGCAACGAGGTACCCCCGAAATAGAAAGGTACACCGAGTTTATAGATCAATAGTTCAGGAATTACGCAGACGATCGCCAGGTAGATTGATCCGGCAAACGTGATTCGTGTGAGTACCTTATAGATGTAGTCAGACGTCCTGGTTCCAGGACGAATCCCGGGAATGAATCCCCCGTACTTCTTCATGTTATCAGCCATGTCCACCGGATTCAAAACCACCGCGGTATAGAAGAAACAGAAAAACAGAATAAGCCCAACGTACATCAGCGTATACAATACTGACCCGGGGGCGAGGTGGGCACCGATATCCTTGACCCAGGGCGTCTCGAAAAAACCGGTAATCGTCGCAGGAAATGCGATAATGGATGATGCGAAAATGGGCGGAATCACCCCTGCGGTATTGATCTTCAGTGGGATATGTGTGCTCTGCCCACCAAAGACTCTGCGCCCAATGACCCGCTTCGCGTACTGAACCGGCACTTTCCGTCGTCCACTTTCCAAGTAGACAATGGCGGCCACGACCACAACCATCAGCAGAGCCAGGCTGATCAACAAGAACGCATTCAACTGACCAATCTCGTACAGGTTGTACGTCTGCGCGACAGCCGAGGGTAGACGCGCAACGATCCCCGCAAAAATAATCAAGGAAATGCCGTTCCCGACGCCTCGTTCGGTGATCTGTTCACCCAGCCACATCAGAAAGCCTGTCCCGGCCGTCAAGGTGATGACCGTCATCAGACGGAATCCCCACCCACCGCTCATCACGAATGCGCCGTTATTCATCTGTTCGAGGCCGACGGCGATCCCGAAGCCCTGAATAATCGCAATGCCGATCGTCCCAAACCTAGTGTACTGAATAATCTTTTTCCGACCGCGCTCACCCTCTTTGGCCAACTTCGTGAGGTGCGGGACAACCACGGTCAGCAGCTGAAGAATGATTGACGCGCTGATGTACGGCATAATGCCCAGCGCTAAAATCGTCAACCGCGAGAGCGATCCGCCTGAAAAAATATCTAAAAACCCGAGCAGCGCACCGCCTTCCTTCTGCAGAAACTCGGAGAGGGCCTCACCATTGATCCCAGGCGTAGGAATATGTGCCCCGATCCGATACACGATCAGCATCCCCACAGTAAAGAGGATACGGGTGCGTAACTCGGGAATTTTGAGAATATTCTGAAAACTGGTCAGGAGTCTCTCAAACACCGGGGATGACCTCGACTCTCCCTCCAGCTGCTTGAATCTTCGCCTCTGCGGACTTACTAAACTTGTGCGCCTGCACTACGATCGCCTTCGTAAGGTCTCCGTTACCAAGAATCTTGATCGGCAGCGACTTACGTTTGACCAAGCCGGCATCGACTAATGCTTGCGGAGTGATGGTACCTGACACGATCATGTCAGTCAGGCTTTTCAGATTGACGATCGAGTACTCTTTTCGAAATATATTCGTAAAGCCATGTTTCGGCACGCGACGGATCAAGGACATCTGGCCGCCTTCAAATCCACCTGCCTGGCGACTGCGACCGCCGGATCTGGCTAACAGTCCCTTGTGCCCCTTCCCCGAAGTTTTCCCGTGACCGGAACCTGGACCACGGCCGATCCGTTTACGTCGTTTCCTGGATCCTTTCGCAGGACCGAGTTCATGTAAATTCATTGTGGCCGCACTTCCAATAGATATCCGACTTTGTTGATCATGCCTCTCACTTGCAGGGTATCGGGACGAGTCACCGTCTGCCTGATCTTTCTGAGACCGAGGCCGCACAACACACGTCGATGCTTCTGCGGTGTACCGATAGGACTTCGTCGCAAGGTGATGATGAAGCCTTTGGGGGCAGCCGAGACAATCTTCGCTGTAGGCATTAGGCACTCACCTTATTCTGCACATCGCTCACCACTCCGCCACGGCGCAATTTCAGAACGTCTTCAGCATTACGAAGCTGACAAAGCCCATTCAGCGTCGCGCGAACCGTGTTAAATGGATTTCCGCGGCCCAGCGTCTTCGCAATGATATTATGAACACCAGCGACCTCGACCACTGCCCGAACGGCACCCCCAGCAATAATTCCTGCCCCCTTCTTTGCGGGCTTGAGGAGGACGTGCTCGGCCCCGAACAACCCATGCACCTCGTGCGCAATCGTCCCAGACGTGAGGGCCACATGCACCAGGTTTTTCTTGGCCTGTTCGACCGCCTTCGAAATTGCGACTGGAACTTCAGCCGCCTTGCCCTTCCCGATGCCGACCCACCCCTGCCCATCCCCCACGACAACCAGTGCGCAGAAGTTGAAGCGTTTTCCACCCTTCACGACTTTCGCCACTCGGTTGATAAAAACGACCTTGTCTTTCAGGCTTAATTCATCTGGATTAACTCGCACCTAACATCATCTCCTCTTTGTTCCCCACACTCCCGTACCGTGACGGAAGCGAGGCACGACCTAGAACTGCAGACCGCCTTCACGTGAGGCCTCAGCCAACGCTTTGACGCGTCCATGATACATCCGACCACCGCGATCGAACACGACAGCCTGCACCTTGGCGGCCTTCGCTCGTTCGGCCAACAGTTTTCCAACAGCCTTTGCACCATCGATACTACCGGTGGATTTCACCGACGTACGTAGAGACTTATCCAGGGAAGACGCAGCGGCCAACGTGGCCCCCTTGAGATCGTCGATGATCTGGGCATAGATATGAGAGTGGCTGCGGAATACGTTGAGCCGCGGGCGCTCGGTCGTACCAAAGACTCGCTTTCGTACCCGCTGTTTCCGCCTGGTCAACTGACTTGTTTTATCTGCAGTATTCATGGGTCACCCTACTTCCCTGTCTTTCCAGCCTTCTTGCGTAACACTTCTCCGGCATACCGAACGCCCTTTTGCTTATACACGTCCGGAGGCTTGATCGCGCGCAAGTTCGCCGCAACTTGCCCAACCAATCGCTTATCAGCCCCCTTCACATTGATCAGCGTTTGCTTGTCCACTTTCACATTGATCCCAACCGGAATCGGAAAGGTCACCGGGTTGATATACCCCAAACTAAAGCTCATCGTTTGACCCTGCACAGCGACCTTATACCCAACTCCGGTGATCTCTAAGTTCCGTTCGTACCCCTTCGACACACCCTGAACAATATTACTCAGCTCTGCGCGAGTTAACCCGTGCATGGCCCTGATGTGACGATCCTCATTTGACCGGTTCACCACGAGCTGTCCGCCCGCAATCGAGACCCCAATGCCAGCTGACAACGACCAATCGATCTTCCCGAGCGGGCCCTTCACCGACACGATAGGTCCAGTGACTTGTATATCCACTCCTGCTGGAATCTGGATTGGTTTCTTTCCTATGCGCGACATCGATGCCTCGTTCCTCTATCTACCCCGGCCACCATAATAACGATCTGGTTCGATCGACCCCTTACCATACCGAACACAACACCTCTCCACCCAGTCCAGCTCTGCGCGAATCCTGATCCGTCATCAACCCCTTCGAGGTGGACAAGATCGCCACGCCAATGCCGTTCTTGACTCGCGGAATGTCTTTGATCCCTACATACACGCGGCGACCTGGCTTGCTGACCCGCTGCATGCCGGTGACCATCGGTTGGCCTTCCGCCACATACCGCAACTGCACTTTCAGCACAGGATGTCCGTCGGCAATGTCGGCCTGAACGCCCTGAATATATCCTTCGTTCTGAAGAATCCGAAGGACCTCGCGCTTGAGACGAGAGGCCGGAACGCTCACGACATCGTGGCGTCGACGAAACCCGTTTTGTAATCGTACTAAGAGGTCACTAATTGGATCTGTAACCATACCAACCCTTTCACCAACATTCTTCGTGTGGCCAGACGGCCATCACCGACCGAGTGACGTGGAACGCGGATACGCTACCAACTCGACTTCCGAACCCCGGGGATCTCACCCTTCAGGCTCAGCAACCGAAAGCAAATTCTGCACATGCGAAACCGGCGCAAGAACCCTCTCACACGCCCGCAGATCTCACATCGATGATAGTCCCTGACTGGAAACTTCGCCTTGATGGCCGATTTATTTCTAAGCGCTAATCTCGACACCAGCAGCTCCTTCGCTTGACATTACGCCCGGAATGGCATTCCCAAATGTTTCAACAGCGCCCGTCCTTCGTCGTTGGTCCTGGCGGTCGTGACAATCGTAATATCCATTCCATGAATGGATGCGACCTCGTCATACTTAATCTCTGGGAAAATGAGCTGTTCCTTAAGTCCGAGAGTGTAATTGCCTCGGCCGTCGAACGACTTTGGCGAAACGCCTCGGAAGTCTCGAATCCGTGGCAACGACAACGTCACCAGGCGATCGAAGAACTCCCACATCCTACGACTCCGCAAGGTCACCTTCGTACCGATCGGCATCCCTTGGCGCAACTTGAAGGAGGCGATAGCCTTCTTCGCCTTTGTAATGAGAGGCTTCTGGCCCGTAATCGCACCCAATTCCCCAGCGGCGCTCTCCAACAGCTTCACGTTCTGAATGGCCTCCCCCATCCCCACGTTCAGCACAATCCGCTCAAGCTTCGGGACCTGCATGATATTTTTGTAACCGAACTCTTTCATGAGCGCGGGCACA
Source organism: Nitrospirota bacterium (assembly GCA_034440335.1). GTDB lineage: Bacteria > Nitrospirota > Nitrospiria > Nitrospirales > Nitrospiraceae > Palsa-1315. The sequence goes on from JAWXBV010000018.1 coordinate 24,596, forward strand.
ACCTTCTGCATGTAGGTCTCACGCATCCGCGGATTAAACTTCGACTCATCGCTGCCCTCGTCCATCGCCTGAGGGGCTGACGACCCTTCTTTTTTCTTGGGCGGCTTCCGCTCCGATGTCTTACTGCCTTTTCCTGATTCAACCTTCGCCATCCGCGCCCTCACTCCTACTCGACTGAGTCCTTTGATTTTTTGCTGAACCGAACCCGCCGTCCGTCATCGAGCGTCCGTACGCCAAGCCGAGTCGGCTTCTTCGTCACAGGACACAGATACATGACATTTGAGACCGCAAAGGGCGCTTCCCGCTCGAGAATGCCGCCTTGTTTGACCTTTTGATTCGGCTTGGTATGGCGCTTGATCATATTCAATTTTTCGACCACAACCTTGCCCGCTCCCGAATCAACCGAGAGCACTTTCCCTGATTTGCCACGATCGCGTCCGGCAATCACGACGACCACATCGCCTTTACGAATTCGATTCTTCGTCAACCCCTGCTTATTCATCCCGCCGTCTCCACCCTTGCTACAGTACTTCCGGAGCTAGGGAAATAATCTTCATGAACTTCTTCCACCGCAGCTCGCGTGCGATCGGCCCAAAGATACGAGTCCCAACAGGATCCCCATCCTTATTGATCAGTACGCAGGCATTACGATCAAATTTGATATAGGACCCATCTTCCCGCCGCACTTCCTTGGTCGTCCTCACGACCACCGCACGGCTCACATCGCCCTTCTTGACCGTTGCCGCCGGGATGGCCTCTTTAACCGCCACAACGACAATGTCTCCGAGAGAGGCGTACCGACGCCTGGTTCCCCCAAGCACATGAAAGCACATGGCCTGTTTGGCACCTGAGTTATCCGCCACGTCCATGTATGTATAACTTTGAATCATAGTCCCGGTGTTCCCTTTACCCCTCGCACGATCTCGACCTAAGCACCCCGTCTCTTCTCTACCACCTCAATAACCCGCATATGCTTATCCTTACTGATAGGCCTCGTCTCGACCATACGCACGCGGTCGCCGATCTTGCAGGTGTTGTCCTCGTCGTGGGCCTTAAATTTTGTGACCCGTCGAAGCACCTTCCGATAGAGCGGATGAATAACCGAACGCTCGATCTCGACAACCACGGTTTTATTCATCTTATCGCTGACCACGCGCCCAACCCACTCACGCCGTTTATTTATCGATTCTGCCATCCTCACGCCCCTTTCGCCGCAGTAGAGATTGCCTCGGCCTGCGCCAGCTCACGCTGGAGCGTATTGACCCTGGCAATAGAACGCTTCGTCTTTCGAACCTGCATAGGGTTTTCCAGTCTTCCCGTTCCCAACTGAAAACGAAGAGTGAAGAGTTCCTGCGTGAGCGCCTGCGCCTTCTCCACCAACTCCGGCCCTGTGAGTTGCCGCAATTCCTTCAAATCCATGAATGCACTCCCTTAACCCCGGTTCAATCGATGCTAAAACTCACCGCGAATGACGCACTTGGTGGCAATGGGTAATTTATGCGAAGCCAAGCGGAACGCCTCTTTGGCGACATCAGGCGTCACGCCATCCATCTCATAAAGAATACGTCCAGGCTTGACTACGGCGACCCAGTATTCTGGGTTGCCCTTCCCCTTCCCCATTCGAGTTTCAGCCGGTTTTTTAGTGATTGGCTTGTCGGGGAAAATCCTCGTCCAGACCTGACCGCCGCGCTTGACACATCGAGTGATCGCGATGCGTGCAGCCTCAATTTGCCGGCTGGTAATCCAGCCTGGCTCAAGCGCCTTGAGCCCAAATTCTCCGAGCGTAATCTGGCTGCCACGATAGGCCTTGCCCGTCATACGCCCCTTCATCATTTTACGAAACTTAACTTTCTTTGGTGCTAACACGATATCCCCTTCGATTACCCAAGCCTACGGTCAAATACTGATTCTTTATTGAGTGGCTGTAATGGAAGAATTTCCCCTTTATAGATCCAGGTCTTGATCCCGATCTGCCCCATCGTCGTGTGGGCTTCGGCAAATCCGTAGTCGATATTTGCTCGGAGCGTATGAAGCGGCACACGGCCTTCGCGATACCACTCTGAACGTGCGATCTCCGCCCCGCCAAGACGCCCCCCTACCATAATCTTGATCCCCTGGGCTCCAAGACGAAGCGCGGACTGTACGCTTCGCTTCATGGCCCGGCGGAATGCCACCCGCTTTTCCAATTGCGTGGCGACGTTTTCACACACCAACTGGGCATCCAGTTCAGGTTTCTTGATTTCCTTTACCGTGATGTAGACCTGGCCACCATAGCTCTTCTCCAACTCCGTCTTGAGCTTATCGACCTCAGCCCCCTTACGGCCGATGATGATACCGGGGCGCGCGGTATGAATAATCACACGCGTCTGGTCTCCAGATCGCTCGATTTCAATCTTGGCGACACCAGCATGAAAGAGACGCTGCTTGACCATCTTGCGAATCTTGATATCCTGATGGAGCAGCTTCGCATAATCTTTGCTGGCATACCATCGAGAGGACCAAGTCACGTTGTACCCTAGTCGATATCCGATCGGATGTGTCTTATGACCCATAACTTCTTGCGCCTCGCTCAGACAGAAAATGAATCCATTCCGTTAACCATCTTTATCTACTTCTTTTCCTTCACGCTTGCCGCCGAGACGACAACCGTAATGTGACTCATACGCTTTTGAATCGCATTCGCACGTCCCTGCGATCGAGCCCGAAAACGCTTCAACGTCGGCCCGCAATCAACGAACGCCTTCGACACCACCATCGATTCACTGTCGCCCATCTCCTTTTGCTCCGCATTAGCCACGGCCGATCGTAAAATCTTTTCAACGACCTTCGATGCATGACGTGGCAAGTTCCTGAGCAATGCCAACGCCATGGGAACTTGCTGCCCACGGATCAAATCGATCACTGGGCGGGCCTTCCTCGGAGAAACCCTCACGAACCGTAGAACTGCTTGCGCTTCAGTCATAACCGTCCAATCCAATCGAAGTGTGCCGAGACTAGAGCCTATCCCCTACTTGAGCGCGACAGACTTCTCCGTCCTGGCGTGCCCATGTCCCTTAAAGAACCTGGTGGGAGCAAACTCCCCCAGCTTGTGCCCAACCATGTTTTCCGTCACGAAGACCGGAATGAACTTCTTCCCATTATGAACCGCGAAGGTATGTCCGATCATGTCTGGAATGACCGTGGACCGTCGCGACCACGTCTTAATGATCCTTCGATCCTTATTCTGATTCATCCGCTCCACCTTTTGAAGCAAATGATCGTCAACAAATGCGCCCTTACTGACTGACCTCGGCATCGCGTACTCCTACTTGCGGCGGGAGATAATAAATTTGTCCGTCGCCTTGTTGTTTCGGGTTTTGTAGCCCTTGGTCGGAAGACCCCACGGGGAGACCGGATGGGGATTACCCTGTCCTGATTTTCCTTCGCCGCCACCATGTGGGTGATCGACCGGATTCATCACGACACCCCGCACATTGGGACGCCGTCCCAACCACCGATTTCGACCCGCTTTTCCGACATTAATATTCTCATGGTCCGTATTTCCAACCTGTCCGACGGTTGCCATGCAAGTTGAAAGAATTTTCCGCATCTCACTGGACCTGAGCCGCACCTGCACATAGTCACCATCACGCCCCATCACCTGCGCAGAACCTCCCGCGCTACGAATCAGTTGTCCGCCTTTCCCAGGCTTCAATTCTATGTTATGAATGGTCGTTCCTAACGGCATACCGGATAAGGGTAACGCATTCCCAATACGCACCTCTGAGCCAACACCGGACTGCACCACATCTCCGACTTTTAATCCGACAGGGGCCAAGATATAGCGTTTTTCCCCGTCCTTATAGTGCACCAACGCAATTCGAGCCGAACGATTGGGGTCATACTCAAGCGAGGCAATGCTCCCTGGAATTCCCGTCTTATCGCGCCGGAAATCTATTTTTCGATAGAGCCGCTTGTGCCCGCCGCCACGGAACCGCACAGTCGTCCGTCCATCGTTGTTCCTGGCACCAGTACTGCGGCGGACTGACGTCAGCGACTTCTCCGGTCTCTTCTTCGAAAGTTCTTCAGTCGTCACCGCTGTCATTCCGCGGCGCCCCGGTGTCCTTGGCTTGTAAATTTTAATTCCCATGCTACGGATGTCCTTCCAGCACACCGATGTCAACTCGGTACAAATGTCTCGCTACGCGCTCTCGTACAACTCCAACTTTTCACCCGCCTTGAGCTTGACGAAGGCTTTTTTCCAATCCGATCTCTTACCGGAGAAACGACCCAAGCGCTTGATCTTTCCACGAACATTCATCACGTTCACTCGCTCGACTTTGACTTTCAAGAGCACTTCGACCGCTTGCTTAATCTGCAGACGATTCGCATCCGGGCGAACGAGGAAGCTGACCGTGTTATTGTTCTCTCTCATGGCCGTAATCTTTTCTGTCAACAACGGCTGTAATAAAATACTGTGGAGCCCCGCCTTCATGACCAAACCTCTTTCACCCGAGGCAACTCGCGCTCAAGGATCAAAATTAATTCAGCCCGAACGATGTCGTAGACGTTCAATCCTTCGGGCCCCACCACACACACATTAGGAAGATTGCCCGCCGCTTGAGCCAATCCAGCATGCCCCGCACCTGCCACAATCAACGCATACACCCCGGCACCCAAACCATTCAGCGCTTGAGCCAACAGTTTCGTCTTTGGTTGCTCCAACGATAGATTCGACACAATCATCACTTGTCCGTCAGCTAGCTTTGCCGACAGCGCACTTTGAAGTGCCGCACGATACTTCTTTTTTGGCATGCTGTAGGAATAATCACGCGGCTTCGGCCCAAACACCGATCCGCCATGACGCCATACGGGAGAGCGAATCGACCCTGCCCGCGCCCGCCCAGTATGCTTTTGCTTCCAAGGCTTCTTCCCGGAACCCGCCACTTCTCCCCGTCGCAATGTCGATGCCGTACCTTGACGCTCACAGGCACGTTGCATCACCACCGCTTCATGAACTAAAGCCGTGTGCAGTTTACAGCCAAACACTTCCTCAGGAAGATCGACAGACCCGACTTTCTGCCTTTTCAAATCGACAACATCAACCGTGGGCATGCCCTACCCCTTCTTCGATTTTCGTACCATGATCAGTCCATTTGCCGCACCAGGGATGGCCCCTCGAACGAACAACAGATTCTCATCAGGCCTGGATTCAATAACTTTCAACCGTTGAGCGGTAATTCGTTTCGCGCCCATATGCCCAGGCAAAGTCTTCCCCTTCCAGACACGAGAAGGATAGGAACTGGCACCCATCGATCCTGGATGGCGATGGAACATGGACCCGTGAGATTCAGGGCCGCCGGCATAATGATGCCGCTTTACCACCCCCTGGAATCCCTTCCCCTTCGAAATACCGATGACATCCACCCAATCGCCCTTTTTAAATATATCGACTTTAATGGATTGCCCTACTGCCACCTCTCCGACCTTTTGAAACTCTCTGAGTACACGGGTCGCCGGCGCTTCAGTCTTCTTCAAATGACCCAGCTCAGCCTTGGACAACTTGCGTTCCTTGACTTCACCGAAAGACAACTGGACGGACTCATAGCCATCGCGCTCTTTTGTCTTGATCGTAACCACGCGGCACGGGCCTGCCTCAATAATGGTCACAGGCGTAAACCGCGTCTCATCGAATATCTGGGTCATCCCCAGTTTTTTACCCAACAACCCGTTCGTCATACGTTACGTTCCTTGTCAGTCATCGACTCTTAGAGCTTAATCTCGACATCTACACCGGCGGCCAAGTTCAACTTCATCAGGGAATCCATGGTTTCAGGAGTCGCGTCCATGATGTCCATTAAACGCTTGTGCGTTCTAATCTCGAACTGCTCACGAGCCTTCTTATCTGCATGTGTCGCACTCTGCACCGTAAACTTTTCGATGCGCGTAGGAAGTGGAATCGGCCCCACAATTTTCGCCCCGCTCCTACGGACGGTCTCTACAATTTCCGTCACCGATTGGTCCAATACACGGTAATCGAACCCACGCAACCGAATCCTGATTCTTTGTTCAACCTTAACCATTCATTCCTCTATTCAATCCGGCCAATCGCTACGCCAGAATTTCGGTCACGACACCAGAGCCGACCGTCTTACCGCCCTCGCGCACCGCGAACCGCAGCCCTTGATCCATCGCAATCGGGCTAATCAGC
>JAWXBV010000019.1:0-6383 GCA_034440335.1 Nitrospirota bacterium
GTCCAATCCGCGATGGGGGACCTAGATCCGAACATAATGTTTGTATTACTATTGTATCCGGCGATCGCGAATGCTACTGGGTTGCCTCCTGCTGAAACCTGACCCATGATGCTCGACAGGTCGAGCGTCAGGCCGGTGGTGATCAAGCTCGACATCGAGCCGAGGTTCTGCGCATATTCCGTGCCATTGCCGTACACGGCGAGTACTGCGTCTCCCGCGCTGAATTGCAAGGCATGCGCAGATGTCACCGGACCTGCGAGCGCTGCTGCTGCGACAGCCGCGACCGCTAATTTCTTCGCCATTGATACACACTTCATGATCGTCTCCTCCATTTTAAAATCTATCCTTCTCCTCGCCTGTCTTGTTCCCACTGTTGCCTCTCCCCATCACCTCCTCTTCGTTTCCGGCAACCTACTGCATTGAGCAAAACCGCAATCTCATCGCCTTCACTATGACAATCCCCTGTTACAATCTCGTCAGGGCTCTGTTGGGAGACCGTTAATCTTAAAGGATGGCCGAATCGTTCCCGTGAAGGCTCTCGACCACACGAGATCTGTTCTAACCCACAGAAGTTACAGGAATGTTTAGGTTGTCTTAGCGGATGGGAAATTCTTCGTTACGACGCGTTGCCGCGCCTCCATCGTAAATACCGTCGGTCAGGTCGGCGGGAAGAACTTGACGGTCACGATCCGCTCCATGCCTTCAGGGGGAGGCCGGACTTGGGTCAGTTTCGACAGGGCATCGAGAGCGGATTGGTCGAAGAGCAGACTTCCCGACGAATTGAGCAGACGGTACTCCAACACGCGCCCTTGCTCGTCGAGTACCAGTTCGCACATCACGGCATACTCAAGATCGTCCGGCAGCGACGGCGGCTGCTCATACTTCGATTGAATCGAGGCCGTAAGAATGTCCGAATAGCCGGCGAATCGGCCTCGGCTCTTGCCGATCGCGAAGGGATCCGCGTCGACCGGCGGCGAGCCAGGCGCATCCGACGCTTTTGGAGGAGGCGGCGATTCGGCCTGCGGAGGGGGCGGCGGTGCTTCCTGAGGTTTCGGCTCAGGTTTCGGCGGCTCCGGTTCGGGCTCCGGCTCGGGTTCTTTTTCAGGCGGAGGGGGCGGCTCTTCCTTTTTGAAGGCGTTGAGCTTGTAGACCTTGATGAGATTCTGACCCCAATCGGTTTGCGACACCCAATACAGACCCACGCCGATCCCAAGATGAATCAGCCCGACGATCAATAGGGTCGTGCCGAGCTTGCTCTTCTTTTTTTCGAATCCTTTGTAGCCGGCCATTTTGAGACTCGTGAAACGTTAAACGTGAGACGTGAAACGTTGTCCGGCGAGGGAAGTGCGCGACATGCGAGAAGGGCGAGGCTGGACTGACGTGTGAGGTATCATTTCTTTCCTCTGCGTTCCACCGTTCACGCTTCACGAATCATACACAGGATGTTCAAACTGGCCGTACTGCAAGGCCACAGCGAGCGAGACCCTGAGGCGTACCCTTGCGGTACGTTGAAGGGTTGAGCGATGCGAGAACGCAGCCGGCGGGCTTTTTCAGCATCCTGCTAGGGGTCGATCGGTTTCGTGGCGATAGCCAGCTCTTCGACCGGAATCCGCTGAAGAATGTCCAGCACCGCGACCACGTGCTTGTATTCCACGCCGGAATCGCCGCGCAGCACGAGGGGCAACTTGCCGCCTTTGGCCGATTTCAAATCGCGAATCAGCTTTTCCAGATCGCCGAGTTTGATCCGCTCCTCGTCCATAAAGATGTCGCCACCCCTTTTCACCGAGATGGTCGGCGTGTTGCTTTCCATTTCAGTTTCGTGCGGCGTGGCCTCCGGCAACTTCAGCTCAATCCCCTGGACCATCGCCGTCGTCGTGATGATGAAAATCACCAGCAGTACCCAGGCCAGGTCGAGCAAGGGGGTCATGTTGATATCCGACACCGCGGCGTAACTTTTTTTCGAAAACCGCCTCATCTTTTCACCCAGTAAAGTTCTGAGTTCTAAGTTCTGGGTTCTGAGCTATGGGAACGCCTTTCAACTCAGAACTTCCAACTCAAAACTGAGAACCTCCCCATGTTCTAGTGTCCCGTCGCCGCGCCTGATGATTCCGTCTCTTGGCGGTGCCCGCCTGGTCGGTAGTCTTCAGGATCTTCTTCTGTGGACGCCGCGCCGTTCTTTTCTCTCAGATACTCCGTGATGAATACGGTTTCGAGATGGGCCGCAAAGTTATCGAGTTCCATGGTGAGCGTTTTTGTTTTGGTGACCAAAAAGTTGTAGCAAAAGAGCGAGGGGATCGCGACCATGAGTCCCGCCACCGTGGCGATCAACGCCGACGCCACACCAGGAGCCATGGTCGCGAGGGTGGCCTGCTGGGCTCTCCCAATTCCGGCAAAGGTGTCCATGACTCCCCAGACCGTCCCAAGCAAGCCGATAAAGGGGCCGCCGCTGATCGCTGTCGCCAGCACGATCATCCCTGATTCCAGTCCCACCGCCGCCTCACCGAGGACCCGCTCCAGCGCGATCCTCACGGCGCTCATGCCGTGATTCGGCACCTTGTCGGTCCCGTACTTTTCCTGCTGCACCTTCAACTCCTCGCACCCTCCATAATAGAGATCGTACATGGGGGATCCCTGGAGCTGTTTGTCCGCCCCCTTACTAAAGATGCCCAGCGGGCTCTTCGCCTTTGAATAGAGCGCGAGAAAAGTCCCGTTCCGCTTCTTAGCCTTCGCCAGTTGGCGAAACTTGTTGATGATGACCGTCCAACTCACGAGCGAGAACACCAGCAACACCCCGATGGTGATCTTGCCCTCCAGGGTCGCGTGATTCAGCGCAAACGCGACTCCACCTGAACTCATATCCATGGATCATTCTCCTCTATAAACGCTAACTACCCTGTTGCGGCTTCACGTCCACCTGAATGACCACGCCGTGTTTTACGCGTATAGATTTCGCGAGCCCCTTCTTGTCGTTCCCATCATTCTTATTCTCCGCGACCTGCTTCGCTTTCGCCTCCGAGCGCTTCCCGGACCCTTCGCTCGCCGCTTCCTGCACGTCATCGGTCGATTTGGCGGAGGTGCTGACCGCCGCCGTGGTGGAGGAAACCGACGCGCTCGCCGAGCTTCCGGACACCGGAGTGATCGGCGTTGCCACAGCTCCCGATCCGGTTCCGGTGATGCTCAGGGGCGGACCGCTGACACTGACCGTGGCCGGAATAATGACGTTGCCGATGATTTGGCCGCCCTGGTTGTCGACTCTCGGAGCGAATATTTGGACGGTTCGACCTTGAATGCCGGCGGACGGAATCACCACGGCGCCGGTTTCAGCCGTCAGAGTCACATCGCCCAACTTGAGCGAATTGATATAGGGCTTCAATACGGTTTCGTTGAAGGTCGGTTGACGCTGGGCCTGCAGTTCATTTGCCTTCGCAAGCAGCGAAGCGGCCGAGTCAGTGCGGCCGAAAAACGTTTCTCTCGACGCCTGATTCTTCAAGGCCGTGATCTCCGGATCGTTAAATTCGATAAACTTGAGCGGCCTGGGATCGTCCGGATGGAAGGTCGAAATACCGCTGGCCGGCACAGAAATCGTTATAAAGACTTGCTGGTCGGCTCCCGAAGGTGTCACATCGATCACTTGATTCACCACTTCATTCCTGGAGCCGCTGCCTGCGTTGATGTTCCCGTTCGTCGAGGCCAAGTTGATGTCTCCGCCGGAGAATGTCGAAACCCGAGACTTTTCGACATTGATATCGCCTTTGGCTAACACATCGATGCCGCCGCCACCCATTGTAATGATTCCGAGCGGAGCTCCTCTAATCTCGGCGTTGAATCGAGACACGTTGGAACCGACAGCCACGGATCCCGGCAACGCCTGTACCTGTGCCGCTTGACCGGCCGAAGCCAATACCACTGTTCCATCCGGCGCCACCAGCACCAACTTTCCATCGACTACGACCGGATCGAATCCCGTCAACGTTTTGGCCGCATTGAGTGGAACTTCCGCGCGGAGCACTTGGTATGGCTGTCCGTTTTTGGCAAGCAACGCTCCTCCCTGCTCGACCATACTCAGATGAACCGTCACAGGGTTGACCCTGTCGGTCAGGGTTTGTGCTCCATCCAATACGACCGTTTTGTTCTTGAACTCCAGCGTCTTGCCGTTGAACTGGATGACAGATCGGCCCCCGACTTGCACGACTTGACCCGTTACGGCCACCGGTTTGCCATTGACGATGCTGACCCTGCCGCTGCCGTCCAGGATTGGAACGGTCCCCGGCCCATGAATGGAGATGGAGGCGCCGTTGTAGGAGGCGATCCGCGAGGAATCCATCTTGATCGATCCGCCGACCGACAGGTCAAGAAAACCTCCTTTGTTCACATCGCCGGGTTGATCCTCCCGAAAACGAAAGTTGATTCCCGTGCTGTCGGCAAGGTCCAACAGACCCCCGACGACGACCCTGGCAGTCCCGGTCCCGTTGAACGACAAATCGCTTGCGTTGCTTACCCCCTCTGTTCCTGCCGTCCTCATGTTCAGGCTGTTCCCGGCATGCACTCTTGCTTCAACTCCACCGGGAACTCCAATCTGGGCGCTGACAGCCTCAATATCCTTGGCGGCATCGACTGTCACCCGCTTGCGGAACGGGACACTTTGCACATTCAAGACCAGTGTCTTGATATTGCCGGATCGTGCTTCAAAGACGACATCTTGGACGTTATGTTGCAGCACATCCGTTGCCGTGCTGTTGCGGTCTCCTAAGAACCTGGCTCCGTTATACGGCTGATTATTGAATAGTTTCGGATCCGCCTGCAGCAGCCTAATGCCCGGTGCACTTGTCAAGACCGTGACGGTCCTGCCGGTGTCCGCCGGCTTGCTAATCCCATTGAAGGCTTCCAAGTCCTTTGTCGAGACAAAGGGCGCCAGCGCCTGATCCTTCACCGCCTCCTTCAGATTCACGAGTTGCCAATGTCCGCCCGGCACGTTCTTAAAGCCGACAAAGATGTAGGCAAAGTTAGGATCCGGGATCGTGTTGGGCGTCTGGAGACCGATCAGGTCTTTTCCTGCTGAAAATGTGACGGCTCCCGTCGTTGAGGGCCAGAACGTGAGGCTTTCTTCTCCGACGAAGATGCTGCCGGTTGTGGTCCTGGCACTGAATGAGGCAGGGTAGATTACGCTCGCATCTCCAACTGAATCATTGAATTTCCGGGGATTAAGAAAAATATCTTGAGCTGCCTGGAGGACGACTTTGTTGGAAGGGTCGACCGTAAAAGTGGGTCGTGAGTTGGTATCCACTACGCCCTTGTCTTGAACCCTTCCGAGTTGGATGCTGCCTGTTTGAGCCGTGAGGTTGATCGTGCCCTTGCTAAGCGTGAGGTTCGCGTACTCGTCAGGGTCCGTGGCAGTCGCTTCGGCCAGCCTGGGGCTCCCGATATTGCGGCCGGCGGTCACATTCGCCGTGCCGTTCGTGAGGACGAACCCCGGGCCCGCGAGCACTCCCTGCACCGAGCCGCCCCTGAAATCGTTTCCAGCTTGAATCGTGAGATTCCCCGGACCATCCAGCCGGATGCCGCCCAAGATATTCGAGCCGATCGCGCCGCTAAGCAGACTGCCTGCGCTCGGACTGAGGACATCGTGTCCCGCCGTGAGGGTGATATCGCCTCCGGCTTCCGATGTCTTCACAATAGAGAGATTTCCCAATGCATCGACGAGATTGATGTTCCCGCTCGGCGCAGCCGCCGTGAGCGTCACATTGCCACCGAACCCTGTGACCAGCGCCGAGTTATTGAAGCGCACGTCGCCCGTTGTGGCTGTGCCGACATAGTCCCACTTGGTGTTCGAGGTGACGTTGGTCAGCAGCGCATTGTCGAAGATTAAATTGGCGCCGGCCAGGAACGTCAAGGTGCCTGGCGTACCGGAGAGGGTCCATCCGGTACCCAGATCGTACTGCCCGGTCACGACCAAATCACTGCCTGCGGGCGACTGAAAGGTAACCTCCGACGCGCCGCTGCCTTCGAAGCTCGCGAACTCGGTGGGTCCCACGCTCGACGTACTGATCGTCGGATCGATCAAGAAACGCCCACCATGGAAGCCGGCGAGAGTCCGGCCGAGAAACTGGCCTCCCAATTTCACGGCGGCGCCGCTCACTTCGGCAAATCCTCCGTGGCCTCCGTTCTTCCCTCCAGAGACATCCACTACGCCACCCTTCTGAAAGGTGGCTGTGCCGCTCTTCAAGTCGGCGATGGCGAGGATCGTCCCCCCGTTCGAGATGCCGCTAGGGCCTCCACGTGCGAGTGTGCGGCTCCCGTCCCGTAGCGTGACGGCTTCGCTCGCGAGCAATTCGATTTTTCCATTCTTCTCGCGGACGCTGTCGGCTTTGATTAAACCTGCTTGA
>JAWXBV010000020.1:0-3819 GCA_034440335.1 Nitrospirota bacterium
CGGTGTAGTGGGTCTGGTACCGCGTCACCATCCGGAGCGCCTCATCGACCGGCACCGCACGGGCCGAGAGCCGTCCGATCCGCCATCGTGACATTCCTCGGCCCCCTCCGCGTGATACCGCCCACTCCAGCGGCGACACGTCCACTCCGTCACGCCCAGCATCTCGCCCGCCTCCGCCATCGTCAGAATCCGTTGCTGCCGCCGCTCGTAGAGTTCTTCAAACCGCATCTGTCTCACCTCCTGTCGTACCCGTGCCCGTGCCGTCGTGGCCCTCCTAGAGGGACCACCCTCAACCGGACAGATCACGTGCTACAAAAACCGGACAGATGATGTGCTCTCTATAGGGAAGAAATTTTGGGTTGACGGATGGTCGGTGACCCCCTATAAGTAGGGAGGGACGATCTGGCATTCGTCTCTGTGTCAAGAGCATACAGGGGCGGATCAGGTCGAGATAAGAGAGCTGGACAGTTCTGATCCCGACGACGCAACGCGACCTATGTTACTAAAAAAATAGGAGGTTATACGATGGATCGAAAAGTAGTCAGCCTATGTGTAAGTCTGAGCCTCATCGCTCTTTTTGCGGGCTGCGCCGGGAAGAACGTCTCTTCCTCGTCCGGGGATGCATCCTCACGGGCAGGCCAGACGAAGAGCGAGGAGATTCAGCCGGACGCAATCAAGACGGTACCGCCGGAGCGTTCGTTCGACCGACCTTCCGGCAGCGTACCATCCAACCTCGCGCTCCCGTCGACCGCAGATTCCGACCTCCATGCATCCGACAGCCGTGTATTAGGGGACATATTTTTCGATTATGACCGGTTTCAGATCCGCAAGGATGCTATGCCATCGTTGGATGCCAATGCCGGGTGGCTTCGCGCCAATGCATCTACCACTGCGCTGATCGAAGGCCACTGCGACGAACGGGGCACTGGGGCATACAATCTCGTCCTGGGTGAGAAACGCGCGCGCGCCGCACAAAAGTATCTTCTGGACCTCGGCGTCCAAGCCTCGCAGCTTCAGATCACAAGCTATGGAGAAGCGCGGCCCTTCTGCAAGCAACAGAACGAAGACTGTTATCAACAGAATCGACGGGCGCATTTTGTGGCGAAATAATCATCGTCTTTGCCGCAGAATCTGTCCCCTGTATCAGATACAAAGGAGGAACAGGTGAGACACTCTCGTATGTACATCGTAGGAATCGGGCTTCTCGGGATCATCTTCGCAGCAGGTTGCGCGAGCAAAGGCGAGCCCATCCAGTTGAAGATCCCCATCGTGAGCGGGGCGGGCGAGAAGGTCGTCACGAAGCATGCTGCGACCGTCGCGATTCAACCGTTTGAAGACCATCGCACCGACCGATCGCACCTTGGCACCAGATCTCATCTATGGGGAGGGGAGAGTCATTTCAGTCTCCCGAACGGCACCCTCGGCGAGGCCACAGCACAGGCGTTTGCCGACTATCTCACAGGGAAAGGCTGGAACGTGACCGTCGCCAAAGATCACGGAGCAGGAGGGGCAGACATGACCATCACTGGCACACTCGTCGATGTTGGGGTGGATGCCAAGAGCGGTATCGGGCAGACTACCATCACCGCCAAAAATCGAATAGTCGTCCACGTACAGAATCACACTGACGGCAGTCAGGTTCGTGAGACGCTCACCAGCGCCGGAACCAACCAGGTGTTCTGGTTCGACCAGGAGGATGCCCAATCGCTGCTTAACGAACTGTACAACAAAAATTTCGAGAAGTTTGTGATGGATACTAAACTGGAGGGCACGATTCTCAAGCTTCGGTAGCGGAGTCTTTGATTTCGGCGCAGAGGAACAGGTCTCGATCGAGAAGGACGGGTGTAAGAGGTCGGAGCAGACAGGTTCGGGGTTTTGTTGTGGACGTCCAGCCAGCCGAACTCGATGAACTCGAACAGTGTCTCAACGAATACAAAGAGGCAGAAGGGAGCGGCCACACAGAGTGAGCCAATCCTTGACTCCCCCGCATCGGAAGAATATCGTATCCCTGTGGGGGGAGCATAACGCCCCGAGGGAATATGGTCCATAAGGGGGTCGAGCGTCGGGATGGTGTGCAGGCCCAGCTTGACTGGGGAGCCTAAAGTCCCACCAAGATCTCCGTCGTACCTATGCTGTCCTCGGTAGGTGCGCGCTCCTCCCACCCTAATCCCGCTCATTCCGGTTGGCGGTTTTCCCCGTCTCACCACCCCGCCGTGGGCTGCTGCGATTCTTTCACGACCGTGAGGAGCCGTTGTGTTGCCTCGATCGTAAGAGATGGGAGTGTCGGTTGATAGAAGCCAGCTGTATACAGAGCCTATCCGCTGTCGTCACATGGTTGAGATGAGAGGATGAATGGCCACGCATAAGCCGCCTGCATCTACGTCCAAGAAAACAGACCCCCGTTCAGCTTCGGCAGTGACGGCGGTGGAAATGGGCGCGCGGCAGCGCGAGATATCCATCTCCGAGTTCTTTACCAAAAACAGACATTTACTCGGCTTCGACAACCCGCGCAAAGCGCTGCTGACCTGTGTCAAGGAAGCGGTCGACAACGCCTTGGATGCCTGTGAAGAGGCGGGGATTCTTCCCGATGTCACGGTACAGCTGGAGGTCGTGGCGATCGGATCTTCAGCTGCGCCGTCGGCAAGCCAGGCAACACGGTTTCGTGTCACCGTGGTGGACAACGGGCCTGGGATTGTCCGTCAGCAGATTCCGCGAATCTTTGCGAAGCTCTTGTACGGCTCGAAGTTCCATCGTTTGCGCATGAGCCGGGGCCAGCAGGGAATCGGTATTTCAGCGGCAGGGATGTATGGCCAGCTGACGACCGGAAAACCGGTCAAGATCATCTCGCGCACCGGTCCCAAAGCTCCGGCCCATTATTTCGAAGTCCAGATCGATACGAAGAAAAACGAACCCCTGATCCATGAGAATAAGCAGATCGAATGGGACCAACCCCGCGGTACGCAGGTCGCGATCGAAGTCGAAGGCCGCTACCAGAAAGGCCGCGCGTCGGTGGATGAGTATCTCGATCAGACGTCGATTGCCAATCCCCACGTGCGACTCATCTATCGAACGCCGGAAGGCGAGACGAAGGAATATCCACGGGCCTATCACGAACTGCCGCCCTCGCCGAAAGAAATCAAACCCCATCCCTACGGCATCGAGTTCGGGATGCTGCTGAGGATGCTCCAGGATTCCAAGAGTCAGACCCTGTCGGACTGTCTGTCGAGCGATTTCTGCCGGGTGACACCTGTGCTTGCAGAAGAGATGTGTAAGGCGGCGAAGGTCTCGCCCAAAGCAAAACCCCGCGACGTGCGCGGACCAATAGCCGAAACGCTGTATCACACGATTCAAGCGACGAAGATCATGGCGCCGCCGACCAACTGTCTCTCGCCGATCGGCGAGAAGGCAATCCTCTCAGGTCTCTATAAGCAGATCAAAGGAGAGTTCTATACCGCCGTGAGCCGACCGCCCTCAGTGTATCGCGGCAATCCATTTATTATCGAAGCCGGGTTGGCTTTCGGACAGGCACCGGACCGCGTGACGAAACCGGACAAGCTTACGCAGCCGCTGGCGGAAGGGGAGCAGGAGGAAGGGGGCTCGGAACTGGCACGCGTGATTCGCTACGCCAATCGGGTTCCGCTGCTCTATCAGCAATCTGCCTGCGCCGCCTTTAAGGCGGTTCTCGCCACGACGTGGCGCAACTACGGGATTTCTCAGTCTCGCGGGGCTCTGCCGGCTGGGCCGATGGTGATCTTCGTGCACATTGCGTCCGTGTGGGTTCCCTTTACCAGTGAGTCGAAGGAAGCCATTGCGGAGTAC
>JAWXBV010000021.1:0-4795 GCA_034440335.1 Nitrospirota bacterium
CTACTCCCGCGGTATCGGAACCAAACGCGTGTCCATGTGAACCTCCCCTGTTTACAGGGAGGTTCGCACAATTCATGACCTTTGATAACAGTGCCTAGGCCTAACCCGTGCCATACAGACCCTGTATCAGGAAGTTACTAAGGTGTAGAAATCATTTTGCATCGCATGGCGGGGATGTGGTTCGTCTGGTTGCTTCAGCCTGCCTTGTGTGTGGCTCGACGAACGAACGAGACCTGGCAGCCCCGCGCCCCAGATAGACTGCCGTGCATCACCCTTCACTCCACGGCGAAGCCATAGACCAGCCCAGGAAGAAAACGTAGAATGAGATGGTTTCTTCAATGTGAGGGGAAGCAGGATGGAAGAAGCTCAGTCTGTCGAAATTATGGAAATTCTAGTCTGCGCAGGCGGCGTCGTGTATGGGGCAGTCTTGGCATACGGACTCAAACAGCAATGGCGCTGGATCACCGACCCACCAGAGTGGACATCGGTGATCTATTTTCCCACCGTGGTCAAGATGATTTGGGGGCCCAAGCATGTTCGTAGCTTTGCCTATCTGACGGCCTACGGCTCTTTCGCGATGAGTCTATTTTGTCTTGCCCAAGCATTAGTTGCCTCCTTCTAGCCCCTACCACGAACCGCCTCGTCAACCAGTTCGCCGCGCATGGCAGAATCCGAGTGTCTGGATTCTTCGGTCTGATTCGTTGGTGCAGGTATACAAGCGAGCGAGAAAAATCAACCTGCACGCCTGATAGACTGCCGCTGCATTCCCCTCCCCTCCTGCAATGGTCCACACCTCCGGCAGCCGAGAGGGTCATGAAAAATGACTTCCGCCCTCGTTGCTTCCTCCATGATACAGTGCGCCACGACACGAAGCGGGCGCTGTGAGCAAGCCCCCACGTTGGCTGATGGTGAATCCCCTCATTGTCAAGAATGACAGCATCGGGATATCGCAGGGAGCCCCTTGTTGAGCCTTCATCGAAACTATGCCTTAAAATAGCACAACCAGGTCGGCGCCCTTACGATCGGTACAACTTCTATGACACCATCGAATACTCCGAACATACAACGCAGACTTCCGCTCTATATTCTCGTCGGCCTCCTTGCCGGCATCCTGTTAGGCGTCGTGTTACACACGAACTATCTGGCAGATGACACTACATCTCTGCACGCCATTGAGCGAGGCGTACAAGAGATCACGGATCAATTATCGCTGATAGCTGACAGCAGCACGCGTCTCCAACTGGAGCACAAACGGAAAGAGCTGTCTCAACACCATACTGACTTACTGGCTGCGCGCGACAAGAAAGTAGAGCCGTTTTCCCTTCTCGCGGATATTTTTCTTCGGCTGATTAAAATGATCGTCGCGCCACTGGTATTCACGACACTGGTGGTCGGTGTGGCGAAGCTGGGTGACATCAATGCGGTGGGGCGTATCGGAGGAAAGACCTTAGCATGGTTTATCAGCGCGTCTCTCGTGAGTCTCCTGCTAGGCATGGTCATGGTCAATGTCTTTAAGCCAGGAGAGGCCATGAATCTGCCCCTTCCCAATTTCAATGAAAGTCTTGCCATCGAACGGGGTGATTTTTCGCTCAAAAATTTCCTGTACCATGTGTTCCCTTCAAGCGTCATCGACGCAATGGCCAAGAATGAAATTCTGCAGATCGTCGTATTTTCCTTATTGTTTGGAGTGGCGACTGCCGCCCTCGGTGAACAGGGGCACGTCATTATTCATTTTTTCGATACGGCTGCCCGTGTCATATTAACAATGACAGGGTACGTGATGACGCTTGCGCCCTTAGCGGTATTCGGCGCGATGACCGCCATCATTGCCACGCAAGGGCCAGGCATTTTGTACACATACTTTTTGTTCATCAGTGAATTCTACGTGAGTCTATTCCTGCTCTGGTCCGTACTTGTTCTGGCGGGGTTTTGTGTCATCGGCAGGCGGGTCCTGTCGTTAATGTGGCAGGTCAAAGAACCGATCCTCTTAGCCTTTTCCACCTCGAGCAGCGAAGCCGCTTTTCCAAAAACACTGGAAGAATTAGGCAAATTCGGCTGCAAGCACAACGTCGTCAGCTTTGTGCTGCCACTGGGGTATTCCTTTAATCTGGATGGCAGCATGATGTATATGACATTCGCTTCACTGTTTATTGCTCAATCCTATGGCATGGAATTACCACTTCCTACACAGCTCAGCATGCTGTTAGTCCTGATGCTCACGAGTAAAGGCATTGCAGGTGTACCCAGGGCCTCCTTGGTCGTGATTGCAGGCACCTTAGCCACGTTCGATATTCCGGAAGCGGGTTTGGCGTTGCTATTGGGAATCGATCCGCTCCTGGATATGGGGAGAAGTGCCACCAATGTCGTGGGGAATAGCATTGCGACCGCGGTCGTCAGCAAGTGGGAAGGTGCATTAGACCAAGAAAGCCACGGAGGACGGCAACTCTCCTAACACATCGAGCAGACTGACTCGCCGTTACCCATCACGGCGTGCCGCTCTCCCTCACATCATTGAAAAGGTTCGAATCACCGGATTCATCCGCGTGGCAACCCAGCGTTCTGTGTCCATCCGCCTCTCGCGATTCTCCCTTCACGCCTCACCCCTTACTCCCTCACTGCTGCGACATTTCGCGTCTCTGGCGGGCCTGCTGGTTCATCTGGTTTGTTTGGCCTAGATAGTCTATTCTATCTATATGGCTCAACGAACGGGAGAGGCAAGACAGCCTTCGTCGTAAGACAGCAGTTGCGGCACCACAAACCAAAGTCCAATTATTCATGCATCTCTCAATTATCATTCCCGCCTTTAATGAAGAGCGTCTGATTGCACGCTGTCTGCAGTCTATTTCCGCCTCACTCGCCGAGAACTTCCAGCCAGGTTTTACGTCAGAAATTATTGTAGTCGACAATAATTCCACCGACGACACCGCTAATCTGGCAAGGCAGACAGGTGCTCAGGTCGTGTTTGAACCGATCAATCAAATCGGTCGAGCACGCAATGCCGGTGCAGCGAAGGCAACAGGAGATTGGTTGCTGTTTATGGATGCTGACAGCGTGTTGAATCCAGGGCTACTTGCTGATATTTTCCGATTGATTAAAGACGATACAAGCGTGGGTTGTGGCAGCACCATACAGATGCATGGATTGCCTTGGTGGGCGACCTTGACCTTGCAACTGTGGACCAGTACGTCGATTCTCTTTCGCTGGGCGTCGGGAGCCCTCATCGTATGTCGCAGTGATGCGTTTCGTGATGTCGGTGGTTTCAATCAAGCCGTCTACGCTGCTGAGGAAATAGGGTTAAGTGCGCAGCTGAAGCAGTGGGGAAGGCAACGAGGCCTTCAATTCGTCATCTTGAGAACGCATCCACTGGAATCGTCGTCGCGCAAAGTGGCCCTCTACTCCGCGCGAGAGATTGCCGGCCAAATCCTGCGAGTTATTTTCCATCCACGTCGAACCTTGCAAGACAAGAAACACTTATCGGTTTGGTATGATGGCCGGCGATGAATCAACGTCGTATCAATTTGACACACTGAACTGGATCTTGGAATCCAACATTTCTTCGCGAATCGTCTGCTTGGGTCGATGACAGCAGCATGCACCGCGACGACGACTTGACTCAGCGGGCTCTCAGCACGTAGCATCAAAGGAAAGGCGTTTCAGCCACGCCGACTGTCTCATCCCTCGCGCTTCTTTGCCCTTCCCAACGCGACCGATTCTCCAGTCTCCGCCGCTCCAACGCCGACACAATACTCGGCACAGGTTCACGAGCCTATCACCGCGCGGCAAGGAGGGATTCACATGTCAACGAGGCCCATTTCCGACCGCATCCTCGAACTACTCCAAGGGTCAAAGGAATGCGAATTCGACGCCTTGGTGGCGGCTTCTCCGGAGTTCAACTCTAGCGACATCTATCAGGAGATCTCTCGCCTAAGCCGGGCGGGAAAGGTGGTCATCACCAGGGGCGTTGGAGTCTTCACCATCAGACAAGTTGCTGTGGTCACCTAAGCATCAGGAATGAACGTGACCGGGCCCTGCATCTGATCACCGACGATTACGCCACGCATACACACTCCACGGTCCAGCGTTGGCTGACGCGGCACCCTCGCGGCCCATGCAATTCCAGCCGACGAGTCGCTCGTGGCGCAATCTGCTGGAACGCGTCGTTGGTACCTGACGGCCAAACAGCTTTGTCGCGGCATGTTGCACAGTGTCCCGGAGCTGATGGCGGCCATTGACGCATACATGACTCAGCGCAATGCCCAGCCTCAACCGTTTGTGTGGACCAAACCCGCACAAGAGATTCTAGGAACGCACAACGAAGCCGGCTCGTCCTGGATACAACAAGAACAGCAGGAACCACTCCACTCGCACTTCGATAGAGGAGCCCTCCCTCGCCCAATAAGAACGGCAATCTTCATCTTCCAACCGCTGGTAGCTTCGGAGGTTTGGCGATGGAGCATGATTCGTTTCTTGGACACCCGTTCACCTTCAGAGACTCAACCCTCATGCCAGTCTGCACTCCTCATCTGCCGAGCGAGAAGAATCAGCCAGAAAGCCGAGGGGTTCGCATCACGCGGCACTATCGTACGGGGCAGAGAGAAGGAATGTGGCCGCCTGGCCATTCCCTGTGCTCGAGCAACACGAGGTCGCGGTCCCCCTTGTTGGACATGCGCACATTGAAAGAATTCCAGGCTTAGGACTCGCGCATAAATAACATGACTAAGTATTCTTTCGTGCTGGCGGGACCGTGTAGTTCCAATCACCATGAAATTTGTCCAGCTTGAGATTGAGCGAGGCA
>JAWXBV010000022.1:0-53180 GCA_034440335.1 Nitrospirota bacterium
GGAGAGTGCCTCAGACCCCTAGATGCCAATGCACTAGGTTATTCTTTGGAGATGTGACTCTCACAGATCGGCTTCCCTTGTCAAGATTTATCCTAATCCTAATAGCAAGAGAGCAAGAACTAGGCCAAGCGCTATCGTGTTAGTGGGGATGGCATGAAAATCCAAAACAATAGGACTGGAAGGGTGTTGGCAAGGTATGGGTCACATTTACTTCGCACAGTGAGCGGTCCAACAAGGTCGTCTGTCTGAATCTAAAATGATTCTATCTGAGTCTAATTTGATTCTCCTTCGCCGCATACGCCGGGGAAGGAGTTCTGAATTTTGAGTTCTGGGTTCTAAGTTCTAGATGGGTGAGACGGCAGCCAGAAGTGCTGAGGTATGAGTTAATTCCGGACAACTCAGAACTCAGAACTTATTACTCAGAACTCGGCAAAGCCGATGACTCAGAACTCAGAACTTCTTCGCCAGGCTCCTACTGCTGTGGGGGCTGTTCGCGCATGGTGCGGCAGAAGAGTTCGGTGAGTGTGGGATCGAAGGCGGTGCCGGCTTGTTGCTCGATCTGTTGCAGGGCTTCGTTGATGGGGAGGGATGTTCGTTCTGGCTTTTCAGCGTTGAGGTCGTCAAACGCTTGGGCAATGCCGACAATGCGAGCGAGCAAGGGTGTGCGGTCTTCTCGTAAGCCGAACGGGTAGCCTGTTCCGTCCCATCGCTCGTGATGGAGGGCGATAATCTGCACGGCGTCGGCTGATAAGCCCATCGCTCGGCCCATCTTCGCGCCGAGGTCGGGACGATGGATCAGCGGATTTGATTCCGCATTCAACACGTGACTGCCTGGGACGCTGAGCAGATCAAGATCATGGAGAAGAGCGCCGAGCGCAAGCGATTGCTGATCGGCGATGGGAAGGCTGAGTCGATTCGCAATCAGCGTGGCATAATAACTCACGCGGCTTCCGTGATTGAGGAGGTGGCGATCCTTGGCTTCCATGAGGTCGGAGATCAGGGGGACCAAGGGCGGGGTCTGATCGCTCTGCGACGCGGAGAGCGATTCCGTGCGGCTCATGGCGGTGTAGTCGTTGATGAGGGTCTGCCATGAGTCGGTACAAGCCGGCTCTGGGCCCCAGAGTGTCGTCGAGTTGGTGAGGCGCGGGCGTAGTTGATCGAGCCGCAATTTCTTTTGAGCGGTCTGCAAGCAAATAGCCAACAGTTCTGAGGCATTGAACGGTTTCAAGAGGAATCCGGCCGCGCCATGGTGGATACAATCCATCGCCGATTGAAGACTCCCATAGGCCGTGACCATGATGACTTCGGTCGCGGCATGCGCATCCTTGATATCGCGTAAGAGGTTCGACCCTGAGCAATCGGGCATTTTTAGGTCTAGCGTGACCAGATCGACGCCATGATCGTTGAGGATGGCCAGAGTGGTGTGCGCATTTTCCGCGGTCAAAATGTGGAAGTCCTGCTTGAGGATCTGTGTGAGTGCCGCGCGGGGGGCGGTTTCATCGTCCACGATCAGGACCGTTGGTTTGTGATGGGCAGGAGTCGGCAGGAAGGAGGAGAGCATTCGTCAAGTTGTAGACCTTGTCGGTTGAATCGTCAAGGAGTTCGAGAATGTGTGCAGGATTCATCATTGATTTTGCTTGGAGGGGATCAGATGGTCGCGTAGTCAATTTTGCCACTCGTCTCAGTTCACAGAAGAGCATTCCGATGAAGAAGCCCATGCTGATGACGGTACGGAGCATGGGTTCGATCGGAAGGTCGTCCTTCGTATAGGCCGGGGAGGTCAATGCCTAGCCCGCATTATTCATGACGCTTCTGCTGCAAGCGCGGATACGCGGCTACGACGGGCAGTCTCGCCGTTCACCCCTTCGACATACTGCACGAGTATGCCTCAGGGTTTCACGTCTCCGAGTGCCCGTCTCGCTTCGCGTCTGCACGCTTTCGCGACGAACCTTCATGAATAATGCGGGCTAGGCTGACGCGGATAAGGAAACGGTCAAGGGGGACGTGGAGGCGACGGTCGAAGAGTCGCGGGCAATCCGTTGCGTCGTTGATGACGGGGTGCTCAGCGCGAATGCCCCTGGGGCGTGGCTCGCCAACTCAGGCGGTGGAACCATATTCTGCCGCGCCCGCTTGACGACTGATCGTTCTTTTTATACAGTGTTCGTATGAAATATCCTGTGTCAGCCGCAGTCCTCTTCGTGACCCTGGCGTTGATGTCCGGCGAGGGTCGCGCATCCGAGCCGTTCGACCCTGAGGAGCCCTTCAATCAGGCCATCACGAAGGGGGTGGTACGGTCGTTCCTGAACCACGCCTTGGATGTCTTGGACGATCATCTGGAAATAATAGGCTCGCTGAATCCAGATGAGAAACAGGGAGGTCGACAACAGCATTTGAAATTTCGCTTCTATCCAGAAGGCAAGTCACAATCCAACGAATCCGTGACGGCTGAAGGTTGGGTCGATCAAGCCCCTCATTCAAGCCGGCAAGAGTTCCATTTTCGATTCTCCCTACCAAAACCCACTCCGTATCAGGTCCCCCTTGAGTCCGGGCACGTCCTCTAGCAGGCGTGCAGCTTCCCCTGACGTATGATAGTGCGATGACCTTCTTCACAATATCCCGCTAGGTTTCTTCTATCCGACTGGGTATAATCCACCGTTCCTTCCATCACACGAGGAGTACCCATGGCTGAAAAAGACGACAAGAAGCGCGCGCTGGATCTGGCCCTGGCCCAAATTGAGAAGCAATATGGGAAGGGCGCCATCATGAAGTTGGGGGGGGCTGATGCCCCGGTGGATATTCCGGCGATATCGACCGGGTCCCTCGGACTCGATATTGCCCTGGGTGTCGGCGGGCTTCCCCGTGGCCGGGTGGCCGAGATCTTCGGTCCCGAGTCCTCTGGCAAGACGACGTTGACGCTGCATGTGATTGCGGAAGCCCAGAAGGCCGGTGGTACCGCTGCGTTTATCGATGCCGAACATGCCTTGGATTTGGGCTATGCCAAGAAGCTGGGCGTGCAGGTGGATGATCTGTTGGTGTCGCAGCCAGATACCGGCGAACAGGCGCTGGAAATTGCCGAGACGCTTGTCCGGAGCGGGGCGATCGATGTCATCGTGGTGGACTCTGTTGCCGCGCTCGTGCCGAGAGCCGAGATCGAAGGCGAAATGGGGGATGCGCATATGGGGCTGCAAGCGAGGCTGATGTCGCAGGCCCTTCGCAAATTGACGGCGGCCATTTCTAAGTCGCAGACGACCCTGATTTTCATTAATCAGATCAGGATGAAGATCGGCGTGATGTTCGGCAACCCGGAGACGACGACCGGTGGGAACGCGCTCAAGTTCTATTCGTCTGTGCGGCTGGATATCCGCCGCATTGAGTCGATCAAGGAAGGGCAGGAGGTGACCGGTAGCCGCGTGCGCGTGAAGGTGGTGAAAAACAAGATGGCGCCTCCGTTTAAACAGGCGGAGTTCGACATCATGTTTGCGCAAGGCATTTCGAAACCCGGTGAGTTGGTCGATCTTGGGGTCGAGAAGAAGGTGGTGGACAAGTCCGGGGCCTGGTATTCCTATCAGGGCGAGCGGCTCGGGCAGGGACGCGACGCGGTGCGAGACTTTCTTTTGAATAATCAGACGTTGGCGCGTGAGATTGAAGGGAAGTTGCGTGACTTGGCCGGTCTGCCTGGGCGGACGCCTGAGAAGCCCTCTGCTGTGCCGGTGAAAGACGAAAAAAAGACCGAAGAGAAACGCGATGAGCGGCGGCCGCATAAAGTTGGCGCCTAACGGAAGGGAGTTGCTGGTTTCTAGTTTCAAGTTTCAGGTTCGACCTCGGAGTTTCAGCACTCCGAAACGAACGACTTGAAACCAGAAACATGAAACTAGAAACTCGAACTTCCGATCAATGGCTGCAGCTCGCTGTGCGCGCGCTGGCCCGCAG
Organism: Nitrospirota bacterium; assembly: GCA_034440335.1. GTDB lineage: Bacteria > Nitrospirota > Nitrospiria > Nitrospirales > Nitrospiraceae > Palsa-1315. The sequence goes on from JAWXBV010000022.1 coordinate 3,931, forward strand.
CGATCGTACGACGGCGCAGATCGAACGATTGCTGACGGCGAAGGGGGCCACTCCCTCGCAGATACGAGCGGCAGTTCGACGGCTGACATCGTTGCGATACCTCGACGATGTCGCGTTTGCTGGGCGATGGGCCGATCGACGACTCGCACGTATGCCGATGGGGCGTGCGCGTCTGCTGGAAGAGCTGCTTGCGACCGGTTGTCCTGCCCACATCGTGCAGACCACGTTGCGGACCACGTACCAGAAGGTGAGCGAAGAGGACCTGGCCATGCAAGTGGTTTCAAAGGTTGGACGGACTGTCTCTGGGAAGACGGCTGGCCGGATAGTGAGACTCTTGAGCCAACGAGGCTTTGACGAAGACACCATTGAGACAGTGATGGGGCCGCTGATGCGGGAAGAACGACGTTCCTCGTGAAGCGCAGCAGAGAGTGAAGCGTATCTCGTGAAGCGTGAAGCGCTGGAAGCAGGCGCGAAATATGAAACGCCCGACTCCGGAACGAAATACGCTTCACCAACGACGTTTCACGCATCGGAGACGCGTCACGCCCAAGCGTAGCGGATTGGCGGTTGCGGTAGAAACGGTTATGAATAATGCGGACTGAGAATGGCATGAAGAACAGCACTCAAGAATTGCGGCAAGTCTTCGTTCGATATTTTGAACAGCAAGGCCATCAGGCCGTGCCGAGCTCCGCCTTGATTCCTCAGGCCGATCCGACATTGCTCTTCACCAATGCCGGGATGAACCAGTTTAAGCGGGTGTTCCTCGGAGAGGACACGCGCACCTACAGGCGAGCGGTCACCGTGCAGAAGTGTCTCCGTGCCGGGGGTAAGCACAACGATCTGGAGAATGTCGGTTATACCAGACGCCACCATACGTTCTTTGAAATGTTGGGGAACTTCTCCTTCGGCGACTACTTCAAGGAAGAGGCCATCCTGTTCGGCTGGGAGTTTCTGACCAAGACGGTTGGTCTTAATAAGGACCGGATGTGGGTCACGGTCTTTCGCGACGATGACGATGCGGACCAACTGTGGAAGAAAGTTGGAGTGCCGGCCTCGCGGATCGTGCGGTGCGGCGAGAAGGATAATTTTTGGCAGATGGGGGATACAGGGCCCTGTGGGCCCTGCTCGGAACTCCATTTCGACCAGGGGCCGTCGGTGTCGGGTGACGATCAACCGAACGGGGAGGGTGATCGCGTCCTCGAAATCTGGAATCTCGTCTTCATGCAGTTTAATCGGGATTCAGCCGGGATCTTGCATCCCTTACCTAAGCCCAGCATCGATACGGGTATGGGATTGGAACGGTTGGCGGCAGTGGCGCAAGGCGTCTACAGCAACTATGACAGCGATGTGTTCACGCCGTTGCTCAACGCCGTGGGCCTCAGGGCCGGGGTTCGGTATGGGGAGCAGGAGCAGACCGATCGGTCCATGCGCGTGGTGGCGGACCATCTTCGGGCCATCACGTTCTTAATGGCGGATGGGGTGTTGCCGTCGAACGAGGGGCGCGGCTATGTATTGCGTCGGATACTGCGTCGGGCGGCACGTCATGGACGGCTGCTGGGCGTTGTCGAGCCCTTTCTCCATGAGTTGACGGCGGCGGTCGTGAGCCAGATGGCCGAGGTCTATTCAGAAGTCCGAGGCGCTGCTGCGACGATTGCCGAAGCGACGAGAGGCGAAGAGGAGCGGTTTATTGCCACGCTCGATCAGGGGTTGCCGATTCTCACCGAGATGATTGTGAATGCGCGCTCGGCAGGGGGTCACGTCCTTACTGGTCCTGACGTGTTCAAGCTCTACGACACCTATGGGTTCCCGATAGACTTAATGGGAGAAGCGTGCCGGGAGCAGGGGATGACGCTCGATGAGGCAGGGTTCGATCAGGCTATTGAGGAACAGAGGACTCGTGCACGCAGGAGCGGCGGGTTCGTACAGGAAATTGCTCGGCCTGCCGTCGCGGAGCTGGCCGGGCGCGTCGGGGCCACGAATTTTGTCGGTTACGATCGGCTGGAGAGCGATAGTCTCGTGCAGGCGATTTTGAAAGGCGATCGATTGGTGAAGGAAGCGGCGGAAGGCGATGAGGTTGAGTTGGTGCTCGATGTGACGCCCTTCTATGCGGAAGGTGGTGGACAGGTCGGCGACCAGGGCGTTCTGACGGGCCTTGATGGATGGGTGGAGATCACGGAAACCACGAGGCCTGCACCGACCGTGATTCTGCACAAGGGGACTGTGACGAAAGGGCGAATTCGTGAGGGAGAGCAACTGCGTATGACCGTCAATGCGACGACGCGGCAAGACGCCCAACGAAATCATACTGCCACCCACTTGCTCCATGCCGCCTTGCGCGACATGCTGGGTCCTCACGTGAAGCAGTACGGGTCGCTTGTCGGGCCGAATCGCTTGCGGTTCGACTTTGCCCATTTCAGACCCCTGTCCTCGCGCGATGTGGATGAGATTGAAACGGTCGTGAACAACGAGGTACGGAAGAACGAGCGAGTCGCGACCGACGTGATGAGTATTCAGGATGCGGTGGCCAAGGGTGCGTTGGCCTTCTTCGGAGATAAGTATGGCGAGCAAGTGCGGGTGGTGACGGTCGAGTCCTTCAGCAAGGAGCTATGTGGTGGAACGCACTGTCTGCAGACGGGGGACATCGGTCTGTTTAGGATAGTGTCGGAGACCGGTGTCGCGGCCGGTGTACGCCGTATCGAAGCCCAGACAGGGAGCGGGGCGTTCTCACAGATGAAGAAGCTGGAGACGGACATGCGTGAACTTTCCGACTTGCTCAAGGTTGGCCGGTCCGAATTGGTAGCCAAAACACGCAAAGTCATGACGCAGTTGAAAGACAAGGAACGTGAGCTGGAGGAGCTGAAGTTGAAAATGGCCGGCAGCTCAGCCGTCGAAGCGACCGCAAAAACCATCGCCGGTATTCACGTGCATGTGCAGCGGACCGACGGATTGGATGTGAATGGCATGCGGGCGCTGGCCGATCAATTGCGGGACAAGTTGAAGAGTGGTGTCGTGGCCCTGGGCGCTGTCAACGACGGCAAGGTTTCGTTACTGGTCGTCGTCACGAAGGATTTGATTGGTCGGCTGAAAGCAGGCGACCTCATCAAGGAGATGGCGACGGAGGTCGGCGGGACCGGCGGTGGAAGGCCGGAAATGGCGCAGGCCGGCGGGAAGGATCCGGCTAAACTGGATGTGGCGTTGGAAAAGGTCTTTGGGCTGGTCGAACGGTTGGCGGAGCGGTAGACTCAATGGAGGAAGGTAAGCGAGTTCTCGCGATCGATTACGGAACCAAACGGATTGGGGTAGCCCTGAGCGATGAACTGGGTTGGACCGCGCAACCACTTGAGACGCTCAATCGTCGCACCTTGGACCGGGACATCGCCCATATTCTGTCCCTCGTCGTGACGTATGAAGTCAGGCATGTGCTGTTGGGCTTTCCCCTTCAATTGGATGGCCGGGAGGGTCCGGCGATCCAGGCGATGCGCGAGTTCCAGGCCCGGCTGGAACAGGGAATGCCGGTTCCCGTTATTCTGTGGGACGAACGGTTGACGACGAAGTCGGCTGAAGACCTCTTGATTGCAGCCGATGTCAGTAGGAAGAAGCGGAAGGGCGTCGTGGATCGCATCGCCGCTTCGATTTTGCTCCAGAGCTATCTGGCGAGCCTTGAACCGGCGCCGAAGAGGGCGCTGGAAGGATGGTCGGATGAGTCGAATACAGAAATCGTAGAGCCACCTGATGAACCCACGGATCATTTTCGGACTTCTACTGGTCGCAATGGTCGCTCTTGGCGTCGCGGCCTATCAGACGATTCGCTGGGCTGAAGGCCCGGTTAATTCCTCGGACGCGCACCCTCCCTCGAAAGTCGTCGTGATCCCTGAGGGTTCGGCTTTTCAACAAGTCGCTGCGTTGCTTGAGCGAGAAGGATTGATCAAAAGCCGCATATTCTTCGTCTATTTTGGCAAGTCGCAATCTGCCGACCGGAAGGTTCATGCAGGTGAGTATGAGCTCAATCCCGGTATGACTCAGGCGGAGATTCTCTCGAAGCTGCTCAACGGCCACGTGCTGCTCCATTCACTCACGATTCCCGAAGGACTCACCATCACCCAAATCGCCGAAGTGGCCTCGCAACAGGGCCTGACGGATCGCGTGGAGTTTCTCCGGCTGGCGAAGGATCGAGCGTTCATTGCGTCGCTGGGGATCAACGCGGAGACGCTGGAAGGATATCTCTATCCCAATACCTATAAGTTTCCTCGTCCCATCAAGGCGCGAGAGGTGTTGGTGGCCATGGTCGAGCAGCTCAAGCAGGTGCTCGGGCCGGATCTTCTCGCTCGGATGCAGGAAATGAAGATGACCCTGCACGAAGTGCTGACCCTTGCCTCCGTGGTCGAAAAAGAGACCGGTTCCGGCAGTGAGCGGCCGGAGATTTCCGCGGTGTTTCACAACCGGCTCAAGAAACACATTCCGTTACAAAGCGATCCGACCGTCATTTATGGCTTGCCGACATTTGACGGCAATATACACAAGAAAGATCTGTCCAGTCCCAGTCCCTACAATACCTATCGGGTGAAGGGGTTGCCGCCTGGGCCGATCGCCAACCCAGGCATTCAAGCGATTCACGCGACACTCTATCCGTCCAATTCGAGCTTCCTGTATTTTGTCTCGCGGAACGACGGCACGCACCAGTTCTCTGCGACACTGATCGAACACAACAAGGCGGTGGAGAAATATCAGAAGCGGCCCTTTCGTCGCGGGCCTCACTCCCAGACGTCAATCGCCCCAGGAAAAGAGGCGTTTGCCCACAAGGAAGGAGTGTCGTGAGTGATGTCTGAATGGAACCTATCGGATCTCATCGATCACACCGTGCTCCGTCAGGACGCGACAAAGATGGATGTGCTGCGATTGTGCCGAGAAGCGAGGGAATTCCGATTTACCGTGATTTTTGTCCCGCCTTGTTATGTGGATGAGGCGGTGGCCGCTGTCGCAGGCGCGGCGATTCTGGTCGGCATCCCGATAGGGTTTCCTCTGGGCGGTCACACGACCAAGACGAAAGTCGCCGAAGCCGTTGAAGCGGTCTCGCGCGGCGCGCGCGTGCTGGATATGGTCATGAATATCAGCCGACTGAAGTCGGGAGATCGTGAGTATGTGCGACAGGACATTGCTGAAGTGGTACAGGCGACCGCGGGTGTCGAGCACAAGGTCATACTCGAAACCTGTTATCTGACCGATCAAGAGAAGCGTACGGCCTGTCAGTTGGTTGTGGAGGCGGGAGCTGACTACGTGAAGACCTCAACTGGTTTCGGTTCCGCCGGTGCGACGGTTGAAGATGTGAGACTGATGAAAGAGGCTGTGGCCGGCCAAGCCAAGGTGAAGGCCTCCGGAGGAATTAGAGACTGGAAGACCACGCTGGCCATGCTGGAAGCCGGTGCGGATCGAGTCGGCACCAGCGCAAGTCTCGCCATCGTAGCGGAGTGGGCGCAAAGGCTGAAGGCTGAAGGCTGAAGGCTGAAGATCACAGTTGCCATGCTCTTCCCGGTTCGTCTCTAACTCAGAACGCAGCACTCAACACTCAGAACTGTATTGCTTCCCGTCCCGCCTCTCATCCAGAACTCAGAACTCAGAACTCAGAACGTAGAACTCAGAACTTCTATGCCCGTCTCGCTTCTGCTATAGTGCGCCCATGATTACTCGTGTCATTGTACTGGTGATCGATGGACTCGGCGTCGGAGCCATGCCCGATGCGTTGGAGTACGGCGATGCCGGTTCCAACACCTTGTCTCATCTGGCCGATGCCGTTGGCGGACTCGACCTCCCCAGGCTGGAGGCGCTTGGGCTTGGCCACATCACGGAGATCAAAGGCGTGCGGACGATGGGGCAGCCGGAAGGATGTTTCGGTCGTCTTGGGTTTCTCTCGAAGGGGGTGGATGCCATCGCCGGCTATTGGGAAATGGCGGGTCATCTGACGGACGTGGCCGGGCCGCTCTATCCCAACGGGTTTCCTCCTGACATGATTGCCGTTCTCGAACAGGCCTTTGGCCGTAAGATCGTCGGCAATCGCCGCTCGTCCGGAGTCGCCATGCTGCGCGAGTGTGTAGCCGACCATCTGTCGTCGGGCGCGCTGATCGTGTGGACGGACGGGCGACGAACCTGCCATGTGGCGGCGCATACGAGCGCCATGGGCCGGGACGAGTTTTTGCAGCGTTGTCGGGACGCGAGAAAATTACTCAAGGACTCCTGGGGAATTATTTGCGTATCAGCCCATCCTCTCGTGGGTGACATCGGTGCGGTACAGTTCAGCCCACAACCCCGCGAGTTCGTGCTTGAACCTCCTGGACCGACCATGTTCGATGTGCTCAATCGTGTGAGCCAGATCCTAGTCGGGGTCGGGCCAGTCGGTGATCTTTTCAGTGGTCGTGGGCTCACTCGTTCCGTTCCCGTTGGGCACTGGACCACGTTAATGACTGAGGTCACGGGGATGTTGAAAAAGGTTCCCCGCGGGTTGATTATTGCCGGGCTCGATGTTCTGGAGTCGGATGCGGCACAGTCGGCTACCGCCCTCCATGATTTCGATCGACAACTGTCCTCGTTGCTGGAACAGCTTCGTCCAGGCGACCTGCTCGTTCTGACGGGCAACCATGGACGGGATCTCACCAAGGCGGATCAGCTCCCGACGCGGGAATATGTGCCCCTCTTGGCTATGGGGCCAAAGTTGGCCCATGGGGTTCATCTCGGCATCAGAGCGTCTGCTGCTGATCTGGGACATACCATTGTGGAAGCACTACAAGGGGGGCAACTGCCTGTGGGTGAAAGCTTTCTCGATGCCCTCCGCGCGGGGTAGCGGTGGGACGTAAGGCGTGAAACGTCGTTCGGAAATGGAGTTGCTGGTTTCTAGTTTAAAGTTTTTAGTTTCAGGTTCAACCTCGGAATTTCAGCGATCCGAAACGAACAACTTGAAACTAGAAACATGAAACCAGAAACATACAACCTGAAACGCTTGAAGCAGATACGCGTCACGCGCAAGTGCACGGGGCATCGGAATGTCATTTGAACTCAAACTGAAGGAAATGCATCTCGATCTGCCCTCACCGCCGCAACCCTTGGCGACCTACGTTCCGGCGGTCCGGGTCGGAGGTCTCTTGTTTTTGTCCGGTGTCCTTCCCATGCAAGACGGACAGTTGGCGTTTTCCGGTAAGCTTGGACGTGATTTGACGATCGAGCAGGGGATGGAAGCGGCCAGGCTTGCTCTCCTGAATGCATTGGCGATTGCCAAGCAGGAGCTCGGGACGTTGGACCGCATTACGCGCGTTGTGAAGGTCGTTGGGCATGTGGCGTCGGCGGAAGGTTTTGTGCAGCAGCCCCAAGTCCTCAACGGAGCCTCGGACCTCTTGGTTGAGATCTTTGGAGAGGCTGGTCGTCATGCCCGCGCGGCTGTGGGGGCTGCTGAGTTGCCTCGCGGGGCTTCCGTCGAAATTGAAGTGATCTTTTCCGTTTCCTGAGCGGTCTCTCTCAGAAACCGTGAAACGTGAGGCGTGAAACGTGAAACGTAGGATTGCCGAGTGCTCTTCATTCGAGACCTCGCACCTTTCACGTCCCACGGCTTTTCTGACAGCCATTTTGAGTATCCTGCCAGGCGTTCTTCTGTTGCCCCAAGTGTGCGGGCGAATACATTCTGTTCTTCCACATCATGAAAGAACTCCAGCTTAAGACACAAGGTACGGTTCTGAAGCGTGGACCAAGTCAAGAGCCGTGGACTGGGAGTTGAGATGACAATCTGGGCGCTCATTGTTGCGGCCATTCTCTACCTCAGCCTCGCTGGCTGCTTTGAGCGAGTGGCCGAACCGGAGGATGTATTCGGCGCCATACGGCGTGGAGACGCCTACAGTCCGGCGTCGAACATGATCGATAGCTGGTACGCGGTGGAGGCGATCGACGGCCAGACCTTTGCGATCAACGAACCAAAGTCGTCACAGTACAATACGTCCTATTTGATCGTCGGCGACAAGCGGGCTGTGATGTTCGATGCCGGCAGCAGTGAGCGCCCCGCAGGGTCTAACAGGCTGCGGGAAAACTCGGTTGATGCTGAACATATGGTTAGCATTTCCCGTACGGTGCTGAAGCCAACATAACCTCAGGATGCTCAAAAAGGCCGTCCAGCAAGGCCGCAGCGAGCGAAGAGGCGAGGCGTACGCTTCGTTACGTTGAGCCTCTGAGTGAAGCGAGAACGCCGCTGGCGGACTTTTTCAGCATCCTGCTAAGTCCATGCGGCAGGTGGCCGCTCTGTACACCGATACACCGATCACGCTGATCCTGTCGCATTTCCACTATGACCATATTTATGATGCATCGACATTTGAAGACGGGGTGACGCTGATCGACCGGCCAGAAATCCGCGCCGGGGTCAAGAAGGGGCTGTACACGATTAGTGCGCTGGAATCGGTCGATGCGGAAGCACCGCCATTAAGGGTTAGCGGTTTCATTGCCGATGGCGAGGTGATCGACCTTGCAATCGCACGCTCGACGTGCTGAACCTGCCTGGGCACACCACGGAATCGATTGCCCTGATCGACAAAGCACGCAACCAGGCCTTCACCGGAGATTTTGTCTACAAGCATCTGGGCGGTATCATCGCCTTTGCTCCGGCATCGGATCTTCGGGCATACAAGGCGAACAGCAACCGGCTGTTACAGGTGACCAATGCCGACACGCAGTTTTTCGGCGCGCACGGCATTCCTCGCTTCGGACGTGACTGGGTTTCTCTGATGTCCAGCGAACTTGGAAAGATTGTCAGTGGTACGCCGGACTATCGTTATGTCGCGCATTATCTGGCTCCAGGCATTCCGGTGCGGCTTCAGCAGAATGAGAATATGTACATCTATACGACACCGCTCGTGGATCCGCCGTTGTTCTGGTCGAAATGGATGTTGCTGCTGGTGGGAGTCTTTGGCTCGTTGGTCTGTTACCTCAGCTATCGCGTTACCCAGCTGCTCTTCGTCGTGGTTCGAGGCTGATTGTGACTCTGCGATCCGGTCACAGGTTTTGCATTGGAGAGCCAGCCTTGACACTCAAAAAATCAGCTTGGTATAGTCGGCTGGTCTCTTGCTTTACGTTGTATTCCTCGTTCTTCCTTTCTGAGTCCGGTTCGTAGGGTTTCTGCACCGTGCGCATGGCGACTGTACGTGTTCTTGCCTGACAGGGGTCTATTCATGCATGTATTCGTCATTGGCCTGAGTACCGTGACGCTGTGGGCCGGCCTGAGTGCTGCCGTATTTGCGGCTACTCCTTCAGCGCTTGAGCTGCATCCATCAACGGCGGTCGCCGGCGCTACCCTCTCGATTGGCGGGAAGGAGTTCGGCACATTTCAATCCGTGCACGTCAATCGCGTGACCGTCGGTGGGTTCCCGGCATTGATTCAGCGATGGGAGTCCGACCTCATCGAGGTGAAGGTTCCCTTCCTGGCTCAATCCGGTCCCGTTGAAATCATGGCAGGAAAGAAAAAGATGACTGCTGGGATGTTGACCGTAGTGCAGCCGACGATTACTGCTGTGACGCCGGCAGAGATCGAACCAGGCCAGACCATACAGATTACCGGCGCGCATTTCGGTGTCACAGCTGGCCCGCGGGACCCCAATACGATGTTCGGCGTCAATGACGTGATGATCGGGAACGTGGTTGTCAGGCCGCGCCGCTGGAAAGACGACATCATCGAAGTCGAGGTTCCCACGAATGTTGCGTCAGGCGATGTGGTGGTGCGATTGGCTTCGTTCGATCCCTTGCCGGATGGGTCCTGTTGTGCGACGGTTCAGCATACAGTCAGCAATGCCGTTCCGTTGAAACTGATTCCGAGCGTTCGCGTCGATCCTACGAGCGGCCCGGTCGGCACGAAGGTGGTCTTTTTCGGGCAGGGTTTTGGCGCTTCAAGGGGCGCCGGTGACAAGGTGACGTTTGATGGACGCCTCGCCACCATCGCCCAGTGGTCTGACAGTGCCATTGTCGTGCATCTCCCGATGGATGCGGAGACTGGCCCCGTCGTTCTGACCATGCAGGGGCGTGCGCGCAGGGTCGGGACCTTTACGGTTCATGTACCCAAAGTCGTCGGCGTAACGCCTCTGGCCGCCCCAATCGGCACGCTGCTGAGAATCAGCGGGGAACATTTCGGATACTATTCAGAAAGTGGCGCGACGCCCTATGCCTTTACCGACTTCAATACAGGAGAAAATCGAGTCGATATCGGCGGAGTGCGCGCCATCATCTATCGTTGGCAAGACGATCGCATCGATGTGTGGGTGCCCTTTAGCGCGCAGAGCGGGCCGGTCGTGGTGTATCGAGGCGCAACGACACCCAATCCCGACGGTTCGTGCTGTGCGACGAAGGACATGGTCAAGATTGAGGCCGGGGTCTTTACGGTGGTGACGCCGAAGATCGACTCCTATAGCCCACAATCTGGTGGACTCGATGAGCTGATCACCATCAAAGGGGTTGGGTTCGGCTCTTTTTTGAAAACAGCCGAGCATGCCTACTTGGGTCTCAACCGGGGGGCCTACAAGCGACAGGAGGACATCGAGTTGGGCGAAAACGTCTCGCGGACAGAAGTGTTGTTTAACAAAGTCGCAGCGCAGGTCATGTCCTGGACGGATACGGAAATCGTTGTGCGGGTGCCTCATCGTCACCTGTACGGTCTGGGGAAGCGCAATGAGTTCTTCAATGAACTGGCCACTGGTCCGTTGATCGTGCGGCGCGGCTCCTGGGATGTGCAGGTGGATGGAACCTGTTGTACTCCGAAGAAGTGGCTGACCTTGGAAGCGGGCACTTTCACCATTGAAGCCAAGGGCATGCCTGATGCTAGCTACTTCAATCAAGATCGTCCAGACGCCGACACCAACCAGTGAGAGACAGATTGCCTGGATCATGGTGGAGGATCTCTCTGTTTCTCACTAGGCGCCTCGCACTCGTCGTGCTGATGCCGCTGTTGTGCATGTCTTCCTCCTGGGCAGCCGACTCTTCTCTTACGATCACCCCTCAAGTGAGCCATACGGAAGCTCGTTTGACGGGGCTCTATTTTCACAGGCCGCAGCTGGGTTGGGCCGTCGGATCTGGCGGCACCATTCTGAAGACGGTCGATGGCGGACAGAAGTGGCGGAAGGTCGTCAGCGGTACCACGGCGAGCCTTGCGGCCGTCTTCTTTCTCGATGAGAAGCAGGGCTGGGTCGTTGGGGCCAATGGAACGATTCGTCGGAGTCAGGATGGGGGGACGACCTGGCAGCCGCAACTCGTCGACTCACAAGTGCCGTTCTATGGTCTCTCCTTTGTATCGCCCAACGAGGGGTGGGTGGTCGGTGGCAACGGAACCATTCTTCATACGAAGGATGGCGGTCTGCACTGGCTCGATCAAGCAAGCAAGACGAGCGCAGCCCTGTATGGCGTACAATTTCTCACCGCGCTGCATGGAACGGTCGTCGGGGCGGTAGGGACCGTCTTCATGACGGACGATGGCGGGATGACGTGGGCGCCGCAAGAGACGCAGGGAGCTGCCACGCTGTTCGATGTCTATTTTACGGATATATCGACCGGGTGGGCCGTTGGGAACGCCGGTGCCATTTTCCACACGACCGATGGTGGCCAACAGTGGATCGATCGCTCGCTGCCCTGCGCCCGCACCTGTACGAAGCTGACCGACCTTTTGCGGGTCCGCTTTACCGACCCTCAGACCGGGTGGATTGTGGGAGAACGGGGCATGGTCTATCGGACGATCGATGGGGGTTTTACCTGGATAGAGCAGGGGGCGATTGCGAAGGTCTCGCTGTTCGGTCTCACGTTTCCCGATGGAACACAGGGCTGGGCCAGCGGAGAACAGGGCACGATCGTTCGGCTGACCATTGGTCGCTGATAGGCGGCTGGTTTCAGGTTTCTAGTTTCAGGTTTCAAGTTCGACCTCGGAGTTTCAACAATCCGAAACGAATAACGAGAAACATGAAACTAGAAACTCGAAACACTTCACGCTTCACGAACGACGAGGGCGATGTCATCGAGTCGTGATTGGAGAATGCTGAGCGCGCAACGCAGCTTGCTTTCTCGGCCGAGTCGTTTCGCCTCCACGTGCTGACCACCCGCCAGACGAAGGCCTACCGTAAGCAGCGGATCAACCTATCTGTGTGCCTGCCTGAGCGAGAACACACTGAAGTACCGCAACACGTCAGCGCTCCTCAGGTCCTATCAGGATGTGATCGGCGCGAACCCATGAGGTGGCCAGCGAGAAAATAGCGGTTGACAAATGTGTTCGAGAGGATCAGTTTGTTTTCCTCGCAACGAACCCTGAGTTAAGGCAACTGTGGCCGAAGACAAAGGACCGAAGGGGAGCGGAACAGATTCTGCCCCGGCAACAAACCAAATCTCTGCTCCAACGATTTCTCTGCCCAAAGGCGGCGGCGCCATCCGCGGGATGGGCGAAAAGTTTGCTGCCAATCCCGTCACGGGCACTGGCTCAATGTCAGTGCCCATCGCCACGAGCCCCAGTCGTTCCGGCTTCGGCCCACAGCTTTCACTGTCGTATGACTCCGGCGCGGGTAATGGACCTTTTGGTCTTGGCTGGAATCTCTCGCTCCCATCCATCACGCGAAAAACCGACAAAGGTCTCCCGAGGTATCAGGATGCTGACGAATCAGATGTCTTTATTCTTTCCGGTGCGGAGGATCTAGTTCCGATTTTGACTCAGAATGGGGGTGGGCAGTGGGTGCCGGAGGACCTTCCTCCCCGAACAGTTAACAGCACCATCTATCGCGTCCAGCGTTATCGTCCCCGTATCGAGGGGCTGTTCGCCCGCATTGAGCGTTGGACGAATCAAACTGACCCGCAAGACAGCTTCTGGCGATCCATCTCCAGAGACAACATCACGACCTGGTATGGCAAAACGTCAGAAAGTCGCCTTGCCGATCCGGCGGACCTGACCCGAATCTTCAGTTGGCTTATCTGTGAAAGCTATGACGACAAAGGTAACGTCATCAGCTATCGGTATAAGGCAGAAAACTCAGACGACGTCGATCTCTCGCAGGTGCATGAACGCAATCGCACCCCGGACACGCGCAAGGCGAATCGGTATCTCAAGCACATTCGATATGGCAACCATGCGCCCTACTTTCCTAAGCTGACCGAAACCAATCCCTGGCCGACTCTCCCGCCTGACAGCGAATGGTTCTTCGAGGTCGTCTTCGATTACGGCGAGCATGATGCGGAGGCTCCCACACCCACGGGGGAAATCGCACAGTGGCCACGGCGCAACGATCCCTTCTCGACCTATCGAGCGGGATTCGAGATCCGCACCTACCGGCTCTGCCAGCGCGTCTTGATGTTTCATCATTTTCCCACAGAGTCCGAGGTGGGGGCGGACTGTCTCGTCCGGTCAACGGATTTCAACTACTCGTATGAAGAGAGTCCCACCGATGCGCGCAATCCCATCTTCTCGACTCTGCTCTCCGTGAGCCAATCCGGCTACAAACGACAGGGCGTCGGGTATCTGAAGAAATCCCTCCCGCCGGTGGAATTTCAATATGCCGAACCCAACATCGACGGTGCCATTCAAGACGTGGATGCCGACAGTCTGGAGAATCTTCCCTACGGCTTGGACGGCGCCGCCTATCAGTGGACCGACCTGCATGGCGAAGGCATCCCCGGCATTCTTACGGAACAGGCCGAGGGCTGGTTTTATAAGCGCAATCTCAGCCCGATCAATCTCGTGAAGCAGAATGGAGACACCCGCGCCCTGGCGAAGTTCGCGCCTGTCGAACTCGTAGCCACCAAACCGAATACCACCATCGCAGGGGGGCAAACCCAATTCATGGACCTGGCCGGCGATGGTCAGCCGGACCTCGTCATGCTCGATGGTCCAACCCCTGGTTTGTACGAGCACGACGAAGGCACAAGCTGGGATACCTTCCGCCCCTTCACATCACGTCTCAATCATGACATGGGCGATCCCAATCTAAAGTTCGTGGATCTCGACGGCGACGGCCATGCCGATGTCCTCATTACGGAAGAGGAGGCCTTCACCTGGCATCCCTCCCTGGCCGAAGAGGGCTTCGGCCCGGCGCAACGAGTCGCCAAAGCGCGCGACGAGGAACAAGGGCCTGCGTTGGTGTTTGCCGACGGCACGCAATCGATCTATCTGGCCGATCTGTCCGGCGATGGGCTCACCGATCTCGTCCGCATCCGCAACGGCGCAGTCTGCTATTGGCCCAACCTGGGCTACGGCCGCTTCGGCGCCAAGGTGACCATGGACAATGCGCCCTGGTTCGACAACCCCGACCAGTTCGACCAGCGCCGGGTTCATCTGGCCGATATCGACGGCTCCGGCGGCACCGACATTCTGTATCTGCACGGCGACGGCGTGCGGCTTTATTTTAATCAATCCGGCAACAGCTGGAGCCAGCCGAGCATAGTGCCGGCGTTCCCGCGCATCGATCATCTGGCGGCGGTTACCGTCGTGGATCTGCTGGGCAACGGCACCGCTTGTCTCATCTGGTCTTCACCGTCGCCAGGGGACACCCGGAGTCCGATGCGCTACATCGATCTCATGGGCGGCCAAAAGCCACATCTCCTCGTCAAGACCATCAACAACCTCGGCGCGGAAACGGTTGTGACCTACGTGCCGTCCACGAAGTTCTATCTCGCCGACAAACTGGCCGGAAAGCCATGGATTACGAAACTCCCGTTCCCCGTTCACTGCGTCGAGAAAGTCACCGTCACGGACAAATGGCGGCAGACTACGTTCTCCACCACGTACTCCTACCATCATGGTTATTTCGATGGCGCCGAACGCGAGTTCCGTGGGTTCGGTCGCGTCGAACAGGTGGATGTCGAGTCCTACGGCGAATTCGCACAGGGCAATTCCGCCAGCCCGTACATCACCGACGATAAGACGCTCTACCAACCGCCGGTCAAGACCGTAACTTGGTATCACACCGGCGCGATGATTGAACGCGAACGCATTCTCTCCCAATTCGCTCACGAATATTTCCCCCGCTGGTTCGAAGACGTGCATCCGGACGTCATCAACGTTCTGGGAGATTTTGAGGAGAATGTCCTGCCGGAGCCAGACTTGGATGCAGAAGACCTCAGTGGCGAAGAGTGGCGCGACGCCTTGCGGGCCTGCAAGGGGATGATGCTTCGCCAGGAAACGTACGAGTTGGACGTCGATGCGCTGGAGCGCGGCGAACACCAGCTGGTACAACTGTTCTCCACCGCCTACCACAATTGCCACATTCGGCGACTGCAAGCGAAGGCACTCAATCGACACGCGGTCTTCCTGGTAGCCGAAAGCGAGGCCATCACGTACCACTATGAATTGGATCTCCGTCCGGACACGTTGCGTCCGGACCCGCGCATCGCCCACACGCTGAACCTCCAGTTCGACGAATACGCCAATGTCTTGCAGTCGGTCACGGTCGTCTATCCGCGCCTCGGTCAGTTCGAGGACAACAGCCTACCGGTCGACGCACTCGCCCTCATCCACAGAGTCCAGCAGGAAACCCATCTGGCCTATACCGAGACCCGCTACACCAATGACGTGGCCGACCCGGACAATTACCGACTGCGCGTGCCTTGCGAGGTCCTGACCTACGAGTTGAGCGGTATAAGCCCCGAAGACGGCGACGACCTGCTGAGTCCCGATCCGCGGGACAACCGTTACTTCACACTCGACGAACTGCGCCGCTTTCGTCTCAGCCTGGTCCATCAAACTGCGGGTGAGGCAGTACCGGAGATTGCCTATCACCAGTTGCCCAACGGGACTGCCCCGCAGAAGCGCCTGGTCGAACACGGGCGCGTGCTTTTCTTTGAAGATGATGCACCGGCTCTCAATGATCCGCTTCCGATCGGGCAATTAGGCCGCTTGGGAGTGCCCTACGAAACCTACAAACTGGCCTTGACCGACGACCTGCTCGGCGCAATCTTCGGAGCCAAGCTTACGCCCGACGTTCACGGCAAGCTCGGCGATGCCTCCATCAGCGGCTACCTGAGCGGCGCAACGCTGGCCGCTCGTTTCCCTGGGGACGAGACCGACGGCCAATATTGGGTCCGCACCGGGATCGCTGGCTTCGCGCCGGACGCGGCGCAACACTTCTATCTGTCCGAGCGCTTCACCGACCCCTTCGGCAACGTCACTACACTGGAATACGATCCGCTCGACCTGTTCGTAGCGTCCAGCACCGACGCGCTGAGCAATACGACCCGCGTCACGCGCTTTGATTTCCGCGTTCTGGCTCCGCGCGAGATGCAAGACATCAACGACAACCTGTCCGAGGTGTTCTTCGACCTTCTGGGCTTGCCCACAGCCATGGCGGTGAAGGGCAAAGGCAACGAAGGCGACAACCTCACGGGATTCGACGACGCCCTGGCAAACCCAGAGTTAGCCGATCTCACGGCGTTTTTCACCGCGCCTGCCTATGACGAGGCTCCGGCGCGACGGTGGCTCGGCAACGCAACCGCCCGCCACGTGTACTATTTCGGCGAGACTCGCAATGCGGACAGCACCATTGCTTGGGGCACACATCCGTCATGCGCCTGCGGCATCGTGCGGGAGACACATGTGGGCCAGCTTGTGCCGGGGGAGCAGAGCGTGTTGCAAGCAGGTTTTGAATACTCCGACGGCATGGGCAGCGTCGGAGTGACGAAAGTTCAGGCGGAACCTGAGGCACCGGGGCAGCCGTTCCGCTGGGTCGCCAACGGCAAGACTATCCTCAACAACAAGGGCAAGCCGGTCAAGCAATACGAGCCGTACTTCAGTTCGTCAGGGCATCGGTTCGAGGAGCCGGTCGAAGTGGGCGTCACTCCGGTTATGTACTATGACGCTCCCGGACGGGTCATCCGCATGGAACTGCCTGACGGTACGTTCAGCCGCGTCGAATTTTCGCCGTGGCACGTCATCAGTTACGACCCCAACGATACGGTGCGCGAAAGCACATGGTACGCGGATCGAAATCCTCCGGAACGTAGTCAGCCTCTGCCACGCGATTTAACGGGGCAATTGCTCGTTACCGAAGACCAGCGAGCTGCCTGGCTCGCCGCGCAACATGCCGATACCCCGTCGCTCACCCTACTCGATAGCCTCGGGAGGGAAGTCATCGGCATCGCGCATAACAGGGTCAAAGATCCCAGCGGTCCGCACATTTTTGGCGGCGAGAATTGGAAGGACGAGTACTACCTCACCTACACCAAGCTTGATGCCGAGGGCAAGCCTCTGTGGATTCGCGATGCCCGCAAGAATCTCGTGATGCAATACATCACGCCGCCGGTGCCAGACAACCAAGTCGAAGACCCTACGGCCGGCTTTGCTCCCTGTTACGACATTGCGGGCAATCTGCTGTTCCAACACAGCATGGATGCCGGGGACCGCTGGATGCTGAACGACGCTGCCGGCAAACCGATGTTCGCCTGGAACAACCGCGGTTATGCGTTTCGAACGGAATATGACCGCTTGCACCGGCCGATTCGCTCGTTCGTGCAAGGGGGCGATTCGAACGATTCCCGCTCGGAATTCTTTGCTGTGGAATTCTTGGTCGGGCGGACAGTTTACGGAGAACGGCACCCCGAGGCCCAGGCGCGCAATATACGGGGTGGCGCGTTTATGCAGTTGGATCAGGCCGGGGTGGTCACCAATGAACAGATCGATTTCAAGGGCAATCCATTGCGCGGTTCACGACAGCTTGCGCGTGAGTGCAAGAAAACGATTGACTGGAGCGCAGTCGAAACCCAGTTACCCACCGATGTGAACGTGACACTGAACATCGCCAACCTGAATAACGCGCTGGCGTCATTGCTGGAAACAGAGACGTTCACCAGTAGCTCGAGTTTCGATGCGATGAATCGCCCTATCCAGCTAGTCGCCCCGCACAGCGATCGACCCGGCACCAAGCTCAACGTGATTTGTCCTGGCTACAACGAGGCGAGTTTGCTGGAGCGGGTGGATGTCTGGCTGGAACAGGCCAACGAACCGGCGGTGTTGCTCGATAGCAACACCGCAACACAGCACATGATCGGCAACATCGACTATAACGCGAAAGGCCAACGAACGCGCATTGAGTATGGGAACGGCGTCAGCACCACTTACGAATATGATCCACTGACCTTCCGATTGGTCCGACTGCTCACCGACCGCGGAACCGGTTTTACGAATGACTGGCCGCAGCCGCCTGACCCTCCGCGCGGCGGAATCCAGAATCTAAGCTACTTTTACGATCCCGTCGGCAACATCACCCGCATCCATGATGATGCTCAAGAAACAAATTTCTTCAACGGCCAAAGGGTTGAGCCGTCGGCTGATTACGAATACGACCCGATCTATCGACTGATTGCCGCCACGGGCCGGGAGCATATCGGGCAACAGGCCTCGCCTCAGGTTGACGAAGACGACTCGCCCCGCATGAACCAGCCGCTGCCTACCGACTCCGTCGCCATGCGCAATTACACCGAGCGATATGATTACGATTCCGTCGGCAACATCCTACGGATGATCCACCAAGCAGGCGCGACTGGTTCGTGGACGCGGCGATATGATTACGAATCAATCAGCAATCGGCTTCGCGCGACGAGCCTTCCTGGCGATGCGGACGGTGTCTTCTCCGCGACCTATGCGTACGACCCGCATGGCAACATGACTCGCATGCCCCACCTTCCGCTCATGCAGTGGGATTATCGAGATCAACTCCAGGCAACGTCACGGCAAGTCGTTACGGAGGGCAGGCCGGAAACCACTTACTACGTCTATGACGACGCTGGGCAACGCGTGCGTAAAGTGACCGAACGCCAAGCTGCCGCTGGGCAGATGCCCTCACGCATGAAAGACCGCATCTACTTGGGCGGCTTCGAGATCTACCGCGAGTATGAAAACGACGGCGAATCAGTGACGTTGGAGCGTGAAACGGTGCATGTGATGGATGACAAGCAGCGTATTGCTTTGGTCGAGACGCGCACACAGGGTGACGACGATTCACCGCAGCAACTTATCCGCTATCAGTTTGGTAACCATCTTGGTTCGGCTAGTTTAGAGTTGGACGATGAGGCGCGAGTTATTACTTACGAGGAATACACGCCGTATGGCAGCACCTCGTATCAGGCGGGGCGGAGCGCGGCGGAGGTAAGTTTGAAGCGGTATCGGTATACGGGGATGGAACGGGATGAGGAGAGTGGGTTTAATTATCATGGGGCGCGGTATTACGCGGCTTGGTTGGGTAGGTGGGTGAGTTGTGATCCGATAGGGATGGATGGTGGCTTAAATGTTTACACCTACGCGGATGATAACCCGGTTCAATATCGAGACCCATCTGGCCTTGATTCACAAGCTGTCGGTCAGTTATCCGATGAGGAGCTGCTTAATTTGGCGAATAGGGACCCAATTTATGTCAATTCGACCTGTGACGCTCTTTGTAAGGCGGTTGCAAACGGGTTGAGCGCTGCCCCGACAGAGGAGCAGTTCGAAAGCGGACTTATAAAGCGCGTAACAGAAGCTCAAAGCGCCTATGACTGGACAAGAGGTCCGAATATAGATTGGGAGTACGATCCAGTAGAGGCCCACTCGGCTTGGCGTGCATTCGCGAATGCAGAATTTAGAGCTGACAGGCAAGTTAGGAACGCCGAACTGCAAGCGTCTTACCGAAGGATGGATACTGCCGCCAACATCAGCAAGGTTATAGGGGCGACCGCGATCGTAGCGACAGCGGCGTTCGGCCTTGCCGCCGCTGCCGGCCCAGGTTCTCTTATCGGAGGTGGATTGAATCTCGGCGGTGGTGCGACAACCACCACAGGCGCAGGCACACTTTCAACTACCATCCAGTACAGCGCTGCGAGGGCGGCGCAAACGGTGGCCACGAATACCGCTGCCTACGTCGGAGTAAGTGTCGCGTACGGCGTCATCATGCCCCCGGGCAGCCCTGATATTCCAGGACCGGGAGACGACGCTGGAAGAGCGGCGAGGGGAGCAGCCTCGGTAGGTGACGAGGCGGCCGAGGCTTTCATTGGAACGGAGCGAATCATCGCTGACTATAACGTGGTCGGGCAGGCCCAGCGGGTCGGAAATACGTACATTATGACTATCTCGGGTTGGTTCGAGCGAGTGGGGGAAAGCCAGGGAATTCGCGCACTGCTAAATGCCCTGAGGGCCGAGGCAAAGGCGGCCGGTGCCTCAGAGATACAGATTATTGGCGCGATGGTGGAGAACCCTATCCTCAAGAAGATGAACCCGGCGATCGCGGCTAAATTCGGATTGACCTTGGAGCCACTGAGTCCGACATGGTTCAGATTGTCGGGCCCGGTGCAGTGATGATCGGCCTGCCCTCCGACAAGTTGACCTTGGCGAGCAAGCGAAGATCGACATGATCGACATGGGACACCCACTTCGCACACCGCGTACGGCGCATTCTCGTAGGGTGCAATAGCGTAAGCGTATTGCACCGTATGGTGTGCATCGGAAACGGATTTGGGCGGCGAAATGGCGGAATACGCTATCGCTATTCCGCCCTACGTATGGGTTGTGGTGTCGGATAGGGGTAGGGGTAAATATGGATGCCGGTTTATCGACGTTATCGGGTGGCGGGTGACGTATTGTTTTACGGTCAATATGCTGGAGCGTTGTCCGAACGATTTGCTGGTTCGGCATATTGAATTACTGCGAAGCGTGGTGCGTAAGGTGCGGGGAAAACGGCCATTTCACATTGACGCCTGGGTGATCTTGCCCGACCACTTGCACTGTGTGTGGACTTTGCCGCCTGGCGATGATGATTTCACTAACCGCTGGCGGTTGATCAAGCAAGGGTTTTCGAAAGGCTTGCCCATGACCGAGCGGAGTTCGGCGGTGCGCGTCGCGCGCGGCGAACGCGCCATTTGGCAACGCCGGTTTTGGGAACACGTGATCCGCAACGACCGGGATTATGCGGCGCATGTCGATTATTGCCACATTAATCCGTTGAAACACGGCTATGTGCAACGGGTTGCGGATTGGCCGTTTTCCACCTTCCATCGCTACGTGGAAAGCGGGCTTTATACGGTGGATTGGGCGGGTGGAGCGGCATCCGATTTACTGGCGAGCGAGGTTGGATGAGCGAAGGCAAACACCGGCACAATGTGAAATACACAGGTGTATAGACGCAGCGGAAGCGTTGGTTTGCGCCGGAATGGTGGTTTGAAAGTTGGAGTTCCAGAGAGGATAGCCATGGTCAGGACAAAACGTATTACCCAAGGCGCATGGCGCACGGTCGAGTTGTTTTGGAACGCCAACGGCACGGCTTTCTTTAAAGCGCCGCGCGGGGCGGAGATCAAGGTGCGCTACGGTATCGGGTGGCTCGGCTTTGATCGTCAGAAACAAAGCTTGAACGGCAACGATTACAAAAAAACTAGAAGTCGGGTTGGCCTCTTTGGGATATGCCCGGATGCAAGTGAAGGTCTCGCAAACGACTGACGTGACCTACGACGTGTACGGTGGCGGTGTCGGAAGGTCTTCGCCTGAAATACCGTTTTAGAGACAAAATGATACCGGCTCTTATTCGTGTGATAAGGAGACCATGATATGACATTGGAAATATCCGCAAGCCAGCTTTCGTTTGGGACGCAGGGCGACGATGTCGCCCGCGTTCACCAAGCCATGCAGGCACTCGATCGAAGTGTGCCGGCCTTCGAGGCAAAGACCCGGATGCTGGGTCCTGGCACTGCGGCGGTTGTGAAAGCCCTCCAGCAAGAACTCAACCTGCCGGTCACCGGCATTGTCGATGCCGCGACGGTGAGAGCGATCAACGTCCTGCTTGCGAAACTTACGACTGATCCCCGTGTGGTTCGTGGCTCGGTCCGCGATGCCAATGGCAAGCCGGCGAAAGGTCTGACCGTCTCGGCCTTCAGTAACGGGCCCGCTGGTGAAGCCCCTGCCGGTACGCCGGTGAAGACGGCGGATGACGGCTCGTACACGCTCACCTACACGGCCCTGGCCGGCGGACGGTCCGACCTTCGATTTCAGGTCAGCGCCACCACTATTGGCACTAGCGGCATCATTATCGTTCCCCAGGAAACGACACCGAGCAGTGCCAGTATTCTCACGGACGCGGGCGCGCTGGAAGTCGTCAATTTCGTCCTGAGCGGCGAAAAGAATCCTCCCCGCGCCGAGTATGACGTTCTGCTCGACGATCTCAAACCCCTTCTCGGCACCAGAGACCTCGCGGATTTGACCGAAGACAAGAGCCGGCGTGACGTCAGTTTGCTGGCGAGTCAAAGCGGCGATTCAACTGATCTGATCGCTGCGCTCGTGCTCGCGCACAAACTCGCCAAGGGGACGGGAACACCTGCTCCTGTCTTCTACGGGTTGCTGCGACAGGGGCTTCCCGTCGAGGGAGCGGCACTCCATAGCGTACATCCGGAAGAACGAGTAAAGGCGCTGAAGGCTTCTGTCGGTCAAGGTCTGGTTCCCAAGGAAATCGCTGGCAAGAAGATTGAGGACTATCTCACCGAGTTGACGCCGGCGCCTGCCAGAGAGTTGCAAGGACTGCTGGGCCGTATTCTCAACGCGAACGAGCTCAACACCTTCGTCGGCCAGTATCTCAAGAACGGTCAGGATCCAGACGCCTTTTGGCAGCAGGTTGCCGCAGATCCAGCTTGGAGCAGTCGCGCGGCGGATCTCAAGTTCACGGTTCAACTGGGCATCCTCACGAATAATCATGGGCAGTTGGTTGCTGCGCTCAAGGCTTTGCCCGATGTGCGGCAACCGTCGGATCTGGCACGGCTGACTGAAGACAAATGGACATCGCTCATTCAGACCCAAGGCGTAGGGATACCGGTCGAGACGCCGGGCGCGACCCCCGAGGAAAAGACAGGGAATTATGCGCGGCAGATTCTGGCGCAAGTTGAGGCGGCGTTCCCCACACAGTTCTTCGCCGAGCGGCTGACCAGCTCGCCGGTCTCGACGTTTCTCAAGGCCCAGCCCACGTACGATCTTCGCACCACGTATCCCGAGCAGTTCTTCAAGCAGAATCCGGCTGTCGCCCAACCCCTGCAGCAAAGTGATCGACAGCAACTACGGACTTACCAGCGCCTCCATCGGCTGACTGGGAGTACGACGGAGACGCTTGCGCTCGCGGCCAAGGGCGTTCACTCCGCGCAACAGATCGCGCGGATGGATCGGACGCGGTTCACCGAGCAGCATAAGGAGATTCTTTCCGGCGAACGCGCCAATGCCATCTACAATCGCGCACAGCGGACCCATGCGGCAGCGTTGGCGCTATTTGCCGAACACGCGGCCGGTCTGAATCGCACCGGACTGCATGCGCTTCCGAAGCTCGAGAGCGAAAATCAGGCGGCGTTGGCCGCCAACTCCATCCCGGATTGGCAGACGCTGTTCGGCACCTTCGATCTCTGCGCCTGCCAAGAGTGTGCCTCGGTCCACGGGCCTGCGGCCTACTTCGTCGATATCCTGCACTTTCTTGACGAACGAAACGCCCGAGAGCCGCTGTTCGCTCGCCGCCCAGACTTGGGCGACATTGAGCTAAGCTGCGAGAACACCAACACGCCGTTGCCGCTGATCGATCTGGTCAATGAAGTCCTGGAGAATGCGGTGGCGGAAAATGCGGTCGCGCCACCACCACTCTTTGTGGCCTTGACGCTTGCCCCAACACTCGAAGCCGATCTCGCCCAGACGGTGGCGACACCGGCGTTGACCGCCGCCTTCAATCCTCCCCTTCAAATCGGTGCTCGTGTCGAGACGCTCGAAGCAGGCGTGCGGTGGCGCATTTGGGATGAATTCTTTGCCTACATTGTTGTCAAGGAGGGCGGTGCACTTAAAGTCATCGCTCGCAGCCGCCAGACGACTGGATCCGCGGCGGAGCGGCGTGCCACGCCCCAGTACCGCAACAGCGCGGCCTATACGGAACTGAGCCAATCGGTCTATCCCTGGGGTTTGCCGTTCGATTTGGCCCGTGAAGAGGCAACGGTTTTCCTGACCCATCTCGGCGTTTCGCGGCACGATTTAATCGAAGCCCTACGTCCGATACCGGAGCCTTTCGATCCGAACGTGCCAGTGGTGTTTCGTCTGGCTGCTGAACGGCTGGGGTTTAGCGATACTGAGCGTCGCATTCTCGTCGGTGAGTCGTTAACGCCTCCTCATGCACCAACGGATTTTTGGGATGGCGCGACAGTGCTTCAGCTCACAACTGTTCAGGAGTTGCTCAACCGCTCCGGTCTCAGTTTTGCGGAGTTAGACGAACTAATGGCCACATGGTTCATCAACCCGACCGGAACTGTAACGATCACCGCAAAACCGAATGAGCCGGTTGAGACCTGCGATACGACCAAGCTTCAGGTCAATGGGTTGACGGCGGAGGTGTTAGATCGGATACACCGGTTCGTTCGACTGCGGCGATCACTCAGCTGGACAATCCTTGAAGTCGATCGCGCGGTGCACGCGCTCGTGCCCGATCCCAATACGCCCGTCCTGACCAACGAGGTGTTAGTCAGGCTCGATCATCTCCATGCACTCTGCTCCCAGCTTCGACTCTCTGTGGAGCAGACACTCGCCTTGTGGAAACCGATCGATACGACCGAGCCTCGATCCCTGTATCGGAGTCTCTTCTACAACCCCGCTGTATTCAAGCCGCAGGATGATGTGTTCAGACTGAGACCGGATGGCCAGGAGTTGGTTCGCATCGACACCTTCCTTGCCGATCAGGCATCTGCTCTCCAGGCAGTCTTTCGGCTCAACTCTGATAGTCTGGGGTTTCTTATCGGGAAGACGGATGGTCGGTTGAACCTGTCCAATCTCTCCCTCATCTATCGGCACGCAACCCTGGCAAGGCAGTTAAACCTCACCGTGCAGGATCTTGTGACCGCGATCGAGGTAACGGGTCTCGATCCATTCAGGGCGGATCGCTCGCAGGATACGCTCAGGTTTGTCGAGACGGTGCGGGAGATTCGCTCGTCCGGATTTGATATCCAGAAACTTGATTATCTGCTCCGGCATCGCGCCAATCCTGCGGCATCGTTCGTGCCAGTGGAGACGACGCTGGCCCAATCGCTTAACGATGTGCGTGCGGGTCTTCTCGCCTTTGAGGCACCCTTGAATGCTGAGGATGCCGATCGACAGAAGGTACAAAAGGTCGATGTGGTAGTTGATCGAATCTCCACGGCCCTTGGGTTGTCTGCTGATGTCACTGCTGCCTTGCTAAATCGAGATAAGCAACCGGTTGACGTTGCTCTGCAGCGGTTCTTGGATTTGCAGCTTATTGTAAATCCACCAAATCCTGTCTTGGACCCACCGCCGCCGTTACCGCTACTGTCTCGTGTAAACGCGGAGTCCCAGTTTGAAACGCTAGAAAAGCTGTTGAAAGTTGCGAGCGTCTTGCAGACGGTACGTCTGCCGGGCAGCCTTTTGGGTTGGTTGTTCACCGAGAATCCGTGGCTCAAGGTGGCGCCTGATGTACCTACCGATCCCATGGCGAACGCGCACTGGTTTTCGCTCATCCAGTTTCAGCGGCTCCGTCAGGATCGTTCGTTGGAAGATGCTGCATTGGAGGCAATTCTGAGCGCGATTGTGGTTGTGAATAACGCCGGCGAACAGTTGGAACAGCTCGATGCCAAAAATGCATTTGTGGAGGCGCTCTCACGATGGCTTGGCTGGGCAGGGGAGGATATCGAGACCCTCGTTGGCAAGGCGAGCAGTCTGACCGATCTAGGGTTGCTTGCCGCTCGATTCCCTGATGACTATCGGCTTGAGCTTGTCATTCGCCTGAACCGGGCCATGACGCTCCTCAAACGCCTTGGCACTACAGCCGTACAGGCAAATCTCTGGTGCGAGGCTTCGATTACCCCTGCCGACGCGAAGGCGATACGCAGCGGTGCCAAAGCCAAGCATGATGATGACGCCTGGCAGAAACTCGCGGTCCCACTGCAAGACTCGCTGCGCGACAAGCAACGGGAGGCGCTGGTCAGCTACCTCGTGGCTCGTCCTCAACAATGGGCCACGACTGCAGGCAACGTAGATGCCCATGCCCTCTACTCTCATTTCTTGATCGACGTGGAGATGAGTTCCTGCCAGCTCACCTCGCGCATCAAGCAGGCCATGGGATCGGTGCAGCTCTTTGCTCAGCGCTGTCTGATGGGGTTTGAAGCGGGCGTGGTGACCGATGATCCGAAATGGAGTCGGTGGGCCTGGATGAAAAATTTCCGTGTCTGGGAGGCGAACCGGAAAATCTGGCTCTATCCAGAAAACTGGATCGAACCGGAGTTGCGCGACGACAAGACGCCGTTTTTCAAGGACCTTGAAAATGAGCTTCTGCAATCGGACCTGACGGATGCCTCGGCTGAAGTGGCGTTGCGGCGATACCTCGAACAATTAGATGAAGTCTCGCGCTTGGAAATTGTCGGTGAGTATGAGGACGACGAAACCAAGGACCTCTACGTCTTCGGTCGTACCATTCACGTTCCGCATGTGTATTACTTCCGTCGTCGGGACGGTGGGACGAAATTCTGGATGCCTTGGGAGAAAGTGGATGTCGATATCGAAGGAGACCATCTCATTCCAGTCGTATGGAATCGGAAACTGATGGTGATTTGGCCAATCTTTACGGAGAAGTCCTATCCGAAAGATGTGCAAATGCCGGAGTCCGGCCAAAGACTGGAGTCGGCCGACCGTTACTGGGACATCCAGTTGGCCTGGAGCGAGTATCAGAATGGTCGTTGGTCAGGTAAGAATTTGTCGGAGGCTGTTCCGTTCGAGGCCTATCAGGATGAGGACAATGTGCTGTTTGGACGTCGTGTTGCTGCCCCCCAAAACACTGCGGTGATGCTGCGCCCGATCAATGACGACGACCCCTTTCCTGATCCACTAGGTGGAGGTGATGGACCAGGCGGCGATTCAGGAGATCCCCCTCCTCCTCAGACCGATCCGTCGGCTAAGGCAAGGCAGCTCGTTGCCAAGGAACTGTTTTCATTCAAGGGACTGGTTCGTGGTGACACCCTCGTCGTCAGGGGGTTCTTGCGTCGCGATTATCGAAAGATGCCGGACTTCATAAATGCTCAGATTGCCTGCTGCTTCGGCGAATTTCGGTTTTTGGGATTCCGTAAGATCGTCACGACGGCGCATAGGGGCAAGATATCGGGGCTGAACTTTCCCCTTGCTCCAAGCGGGACGAAGTTTGACTACATGTGGTTTACGGGCGCTGGCTCCGGACTCACGTTATTTGACGGGAGGTTCCCCGTTGGTCCATCGCCGCGCTTCGGTATCACTATCCTCGAAGAAGTCAACGAGCGTGCGTCAATTGCCGGCGATGTCTTACCACCGACTGTCAACAACAAACAGGATATCCGGGTGCTTGATCGCAGCCCAGGATTCGTCCGCTTGCTGGTGCCGCATCAGGATCTGCAATTTGTCTGTGACCGGCCATTCTTTTTTATGGATATAAAGCGAACCTTTCTTGTTTCCTCAACCGGCACGTCAGGGAAGAGAACTTTTCCGGATTTCGGCGGTTGGGTAAAAGGAGACCTCGCGGTAGCTTGGCGAGCAGATTACTTCCCGGTGCCTACTCCGACTGTGCCTGAGGGGCCGGTTCTTCCCACAGATCTTCCTAGTGAGGCGCTCCACCCTTTTACGGTGTTGGTGCCTGGGCCTCACGGCCGACGTGTGGCCACCATGCTCACGCCGGTCAATCTGACGCCGGCTTTCAGTCCCAAGACATTGATTCCGAAATTCTGGACGACTAGGGAATATCGCTTCACCAATTTTCATCATCCCTACCTCTGTGAATTCGTTAAGACACTCAACCGTGGCGGTATCCACACGCTGTTGTCTCTGCCGACACAGAGCGCGACAGATGAACAATCCTTTGCCGCCTATAGCCCCAAGCCTCGCGTGTTGATTCCCCATCCGATTGATGAAGTGGAGTTTCAGTCGGATCGTGCCTATGCGGTCTACAACTGGGAACTGTTCTTCCACGTGCCCCTTTTGATTGCAGATCAGTTGAGCAAGAACCAGCGTTTTGAAGAGGCTCAACGATGGTTCCACTTCATTTTCGACCCCACCGGCGCGTCCGGTGGTGAGATGCCGCAGCGGTATTGGAGGACCAAGCCGTTTCATGAACGCTTGGCCGACGACTATGAAGCCCAGTCGGTGAAGGCGATCGAGGAGATCGTCGCGGGGGGGCTCTCGCCGGAATGGGACACCGCCGTGGCCATGTGGCGGGACAATCCGTTCAGTCCGCATGCGGTCGCCCGGCTTCGGACTACTGCGTATCAGAAGACGGTGGTGATGAAGTATATCGATAACTTGATTGCTTGGGGCGATCAACTGTTTCGGCGCGAGACGCTCGAATCGATCAACGAAGCGACTCATCTTTACGTGCTGGCAGCGGAGATCCTCGGACGCAGGCCGGAAGTGATCCAACGCAATGTGAAGCCTAGAGTCCAGACCTTCAACAGTCTGTCGCGAATAGGGTTGTTGGGAAATACGTTGGAACAAATCGAGCTATTAGTCTCCAATGTGGGAGATTCGGACTCCGCCGCGGATCCGCCGGAGACTCCTGATCCTCCGTCAGCGGGCGTTCTCTATTTCTGTGTGCCGGAGAACGACAAGCTGCTCGGCTATTGGAACCGGGTTGCGGACCGCCTCTTTAAGATTCGGCATTGCATGAATATCGAAGGACAGGTACGGCAACTGCCGTTGTTCGAGCCGCCGATCGATCCGGCGTTGCTCGTTCGGGCTCGGGCTGCGGGACTGAGCATCGGCGCGGTGTTGAGCGAGATCTCGGTATCTCTCCCGAATTATCGCTTCTCAGTCATGCTCCAGAAGGCAAACGAGCTGGTTGCTGAGGTCAGAAACCTGGGGGCAGCATTGCTCTCGGCGTTGGAGAAACGGGATGCAGAAGCGTTATCAACGTTACGCTCGGGGCAGGAGTTAAGGTTGCTCCAAGCGGTGCGAGACGTTCGCGTCAAGCAGATTGACGAGGCGAAGGAGACGCTGGCAGGGCTGAACAGGGCGCATGAGGCCGCCACGACGCGCAAGACTCACTATGATGAACTCGAGTTCACGAATGCCTGGGAAAATACTCACCTCGGGCTCGCGTCACTGAGTTTGTTGTCACGGACAGCGGAGGCGGTGGCACTTACGGTGGCCGGGGGGTTACATCTAATCCCAAACCTCAAGATTGCCGCACCGACATCCGCTGGTGGGACCTACGGGGGTGAGAACGTGGGGCAGTCCGCCGAAAAATTCGGCGCGTCACTCGGGACGTATGCCACTCTATTGGATCAAAGCGCGGCCATCGCGGCAACGTACGGTGGGTACAAACGCCGTGAGGAAGAATGGGACTTGCAGAAACGGTTGGCAGAGATAGAGGAGAAGCAGGTGGATCGGCAGATAGCCGCGGCCGAGATTCGACTGGCTATTTCAGAGCAGGAACTGCGCAAGCATGTTCAACAGATCGACAACGCGCGCGAGGTCGATCAATTCATGCGAAGTAAATTTACCAATCAGGACCTATACCAATGGATGATCGGCCAGGTCTCAGGTCTCTATTTCCAGAGCTACCAACTTGCGTACGATGTCGCCAAGCGGGCCGAGAAGTGCATGCAGCATGAACTCGGGCTCAAGGACGGCGAAACGAGTTTCATCAAATTCGGCTATTGGGATTCACTCAAAAAGGGGTTATTGGCAGGAGACCACTTGGCCTATGACCTGAATCGGCTCGACCTCGCGTACCTCGACGGCAACATCCGGGAATACGAATTGACAAAGCACGTCTCGCTCATCTCGCTGGCTCCGGAACAGCTTCTTCTGCTGAAGGAAACGGGCTCCTGCGAATTTGAGATTCCAGAATGGCTCTTCGATCTCGATGCTCCTGGTCACTACAGGAGGCGCATCAAGATGGTGAGCCTGACGATCCCATGCGTAATTGGCCCCTACACTACGATTCACTGTAAAGCCCAGTTGATGAAGAACTCCTTCCGCCGTACCACGGATCTCACACCAGGCTACGACCGGCGGCCGCCTGATGATCCCGCCGGTTCCGATGATCGTTTTGTCGATGACCGCAAGATCCTGGAAGCGGTTGTGACCAGTACGGCTCAGAATGATGCTGGTCTGTTTGAACCTGGGATGCGTGACGAACGGTATCTGCCATTTGAAGGAGCAGGAGCGATCAGCCGGTGGCGGCTCGAATTGCCCACGGAGTTCAGGACGTTGGATTACGACACGATCTCGGACGTGATTCTCCACATTCGATACACAGCCCGTGATGGCGGTGACCCACTCCGTGCCGCAGCGACGGCTTCCGTGACGAGTCTGCTGGGAGATGCCGCCGCTCGCCCACTGTTCAGACTCTTTAGTCTGCGACACGAGTTCCCCGGCGAGTGGCACCGATTTGTAAGTTCTCCAATTTCTGCCATGACGACCATGACCGCGGACTTGGCTTCAGCGAGATTTCCATATTTTACGCAGGGCCGAACGACTACTATCCGGCAGGCAAGCACGGTGGTACGCTCGAAGTCCGGCACACCAACCCCAGTGATGATCGCACCGGGGCAGGCTCCTCCTGATCTTACCCAAGCGGTATGGACTGGTCAGGATAACCCTGGCCCATGGACAATCGGCACAAGTGCAGATCCAAAACTACTGGAAGATGTCTTCGTGATCTTGGCATACACTGTTTAGCAGAAAAGAATGAAGGGGCCATGGTGGTCAGACGAACTTGGTCGTGTCCACTACTGAGGTCGTTGCTTGACCTTGGTACTTCGAAGCAGAAGAATGAAACAGCGAGGTGGGGATTGACTGCTCGATCCCCCCGCGCCGCTGACCGGCGCGCGCCATACAGATGCGTCCCGCGTCACTCGTCCAGCATCACCTCGTCGGAAGTTCTCCTCTGACGCTGAACCCTCGAAGGGGAAGAGGTAAGAGCGTCAGGCATGAGTATTGACTTATTTATAGACCGCGCGGGAAGAGCGAGCTCCCGATCGCCACACGCCACCCCCATCTCGCTTAATGACAGGTACGTGCCAGACGATGAGCGACAGGATCTATCACTCATCCACCACTAGGACCGTTGCTTGACGTGACCCTTCGAAGCAGAAGCAGGAAATAGCGGGGTGGGGATTGATTGCTCGACCCTGCGCCGCCGACCGGCGTACCGCATGCAGGTGCGGGGGAGGAACAGGTGAGGAGAAACAGGTGTCATCGTTTGCATGAACAGGAGCGAGGTGAGGATCTCCCATGGAGTGACCGTGTTGGCGCACGTTCGAGGATGTGGTCTCTCACCTGCTCAATCGGTCAAACGCACGCAGAACGCTGTTCGAGGGCGACAGGGACTATGCCGCGTCACTTGTAGACTTTACTACGATGAGCAATGACATGAACCGTCATGATGCGTTCGGGTGGATCTATTGCGTAGAGCACACGCCAGTCACCGACGCGGAGCTTGTATAGTCCCGCAAAGTGTCCAGTCAAGGATTCAGGTTGTGTGCGATCGTAACGCTCAGAGAGCCATTGAATCTTTGCTGCGATTCGGTTGGCGATCCCACTGTCGAGCTGAGCAAGGTCTTCTAGCGCGTGGGGAGTAAACTCAACATGAACGATCAACGAAGATTATACCTTTTTTTCACTTCCTCAAAAGGAACTCGTTCCGTTGATTGTAGGGAAGACGCAAGGCGCGCTTCGATTTCCTTGGTTAACTCATACCCTGCATCGGGGTCGGCAAGCAATTCTTGCAGTTCTTCGTGGATTGTTTTTTTGATCAGAGCCTGGAGCTCTTCGACTGTCAGATCAGCGACTTTCATGAGTTCTACCTTTGGTCCTGAGAATAGCGACTTGAACGTGAGGAAGTCAATAAAAGACAGGATCAATGGGGGCAATCCCGTTTCCGGAGGAAGAGTTTCGTCCACCACGGGGTTTGTTGCGTGACTTGACACTTCGAAGCAGAAGAAGGAAGCCGCGAGGCGGTGAGTGAGTGCTCGACCCCTCCGCGCCGTCGATCACGCCAGGCCAAGGAGGAAAGGGGCGCGCTGTCATTAGCCGCCGAGACTTGTCACGCCGCGCTTCAACAGTCGGTCAAAATCTGTAACGCGTATCTCGTGAAGCGTCGCTCGTTTCCGGATTCGGACGTGTTACGTGTCACGAACGACGAGGGAGATTTCATCGAGTCGTGATTGGAGAATGCTGAGCGAGGCGATTGCGGCGGTTTCGGCCCGCAAGATTCGCGGTCCGAGGGTGAGTGGAATGAAGCCTTGCTCCTGTGCAAGGCGTTGCTCGTCCGGCGCCCAACCTCCCTCCGGCCCCACTAATAAGACAATTGGATGTTGAGAATCTCGCGGTAACGACATGGCGCCGAGCGACGAGCCGTTGGAACGTTCCACGAGCATGCCCTTCAGAGGTGCCGAGGCATATCGTTGGCAGATCCCTGCGACGTCTACCGGATCTGCGATGGTAGGAAGGGTCCACCGTTCCGACTGTTGTGCCGCATCCCGCGCAATGCGCTCCCATCTGGACCGTTGATGTTCTACACGTTCCGGGTTGGGCTTGATGACGCTGTGTGTGCTGTGAATGGGCACAATGGCAGCGACTCCGAGCTCTGTGGCCTTCTGAATGACCCAGTCCATTTTATCGCCTTTGATCAAAGCTTGCCCCAGGACGATCGATGACGTCGTGCGTGCGGGCTCAGTCTGTCGGTCGATGATGCGGCTGTCGATGGCCTGTGAGGTCACGTGGGTCACCTCTGCGCGATAGCGGGTTCCGCATCCGTCGTTCACGGTGAGGCAGTCCCCCAGGCGCACACGGAGGCTCGCGCGAAGATGATGGAGGAGGTCGCCGGAGATCCGAATCGTCAGGGTGGTAATGGCGTCAGGGTTGACGAAGAATGTAGACATAGGCTGTGGCAAACGATCTGCAAGCATCTGCGTCGTTCTCGGTTCGAAAAAAGCCTCAACGTATTCCAGTGAATACGCCTCCGGTTTTTTCGAGCCTGCGGCCTCGCATCTACCAGCAGCTCCTTTGCCTCGCAACGAAGGTTACTTGGACAGACTCAAGCTTGCCGTTGTTACTCGAAGAAGGTCTTCATTTTGTCGAAGAAACCGTCGCTGTCTTCTTCCATCGACATGCCGCACTCTTTGGCAAATTCGGTGAGCAACTCTTTCTGGCGAGGGGTCAGATTGGTGGGTATCTGAACCTTGATGACAAATAATTGGTCGCCGGTGCGTTGGTTCTTGAGGCTGGGAATGCCGAGGCCTTTGATGCGCAGGATCTTATCCTGTTGCGTACCTGCAGGAATCTTGATGAGGGTATTGCCTTTCAGCGTGGGAACCTCGATTTTTCCTCCAAGCACGGCTGTGACAAACTGAATCGGGACGTCGCAGAGGATATCGTGCCCCTGGCGCTGGAAGATCGGGTGGGGCTTGACGGTAATCGCCACGTACAGATCGCCGGGAGGGCCTGCGTTGACTCCGTGCTCCCCTTCGTTCGAGAGACGCAGGCGCATGCCTGACTCGATGCCGGCTGGAATGTGTACGGCGATGGTCCGTTCTCGATAGATGCGTTGACGGCCTTGGCATGCGGGGCAGGGTTCTGTGACGATTCGTCCCGCTCCCTCGCATTGGCCGCAGGGACGGGTGATGCTGAAGAACCCTTGCTGGAAGCGCATCTGTCCGGCCCCTTTGCAGCTGGGGCACGCCTTGACCGATGCGGCGCTCTTGGCGCCGGTCCCTTTGCAGTCGGTGCACACTTCCCATCGCGGGATTTTGAGTTTGGCATCTTTCCCGTAGACGGATTCTTCGAAGGTCAGTTCCAGATTGTATTGGAGATCGTTGCCGCGCTCCACCCGGGTGCCGCCTCGCTGACCCCCGAAAAAATCCTCAAAGATGTCGTTAAAGGCCTCGCCGAAGCCGCTTCCGCCGAATCCAAAGCCATCCTGACCGCCACCCTGCTGAGTCCCGGCGTGGCCGAATGTATCGTAGCGCTTGCGTTTCTCCTGGTCGCTCAGCGTCTCGTACGCCTCATTGACCTCTTTGAACTTTTCTTCCGACGTTTTTTTCTGGGCCTCTCCGGTCTGGAGATCGGGATGGTGTTGGCGGGCCATCTTTCGATAGGCCTTCTTGAGTTCGTCCTCGGACGCGGTTCGTTCAACGCCTAAGGTTTCGTAGTAGTCGCGCTTGGACACGGGCGTCATCTCTCTGGGTGATAGTGCAGCAAGACCGAGCCCCTGTATCGGCGAAGCTCGGTCTCACTGACGGTCTTCTCAGTTATTTTTTGTCTTTGTCTACTTCTTCGAATTCTGCGTCGACGACCTTTTCATCCGTCTTGGTCTCACCGGTTCCGGCTCCGTTTCCGCCGGTTGCATCGGAGCCGTTGCCGGAGGCAGTCGAGGCTGACGCCTTCTTATACATTTCCTCAGCCAACTTGTGGGAGGCAGTCGTCAATGTTTGGGTGGCCGATTCGATTGCCGTTGGGTCCGTTCCTTCCATCGCTTTCTTCAACGCGGCCACGGCTTCCTCAATCTTGGTCTTGTCTTCCGCTGTGATCTTGTCACCGTGCTCACTCAGGTTCTTTTCCGTCTGGTAGATCAGGGTGTCGGCTTGGTTTTTGGCTTCGGCGGTCTTCCGCCGTTTCTTATCTTCGTCGGTGTGGGCCTGTGCATCCTTCACCAGCTTTTCGACTTCTTCCTTGCTCAAGCCGCTGGACGCCGTAATCTTGATGGACTGTTCCTTTTGTGTCGCCAGGTCTTTGGCTGAGACATGGACGATACCGTTGGCGTCGATGTCGAACGTCACTTCGACTTGTGGCATCCCGCGAGGTGCTGAAGGAATCCCGACCAAGTCGAACTGGCCGAGGAGCTTGTTATCGTTGGCCATCTCGCGTTCGCCTTGGAAGACTCGAATCGTCACGGCCGTTTGATTGTCGGCAGCCGTTGAGAAGACCTGGCTCTTTTTCGTCGGGACAGTCGTGTTCCGTTCGATCAATTTCGTGAACACACCGCCGAGGGTTTCGATGCCCAGAGAAAGGGGCGTCACGTCGAGGAGTAACACGTCCTTGACTTCGCCCTTGAGCACACCGCCTTGAATGCCCGCGCCGATCGCCACGACTTCGTCGGGATTCACACCCCGGTGCGGCTCTTTCCCGAAGAACTCTTTGACGGCCTGAATGACTCTCGGCATACGGGTCATGCCGCCGACGAGGACGACTTCCTTGATGTCGCTCGCGGAGACGCCGGCGTCGGAGAGTGCCTTCTTGCAGGGTTCGATCGACCGTTTAATCAGGTCGTCGACCAACTGTTCAAGTTTCGCGCGAGTCAGTTTGACGACCAAGTGTTTCGGTCCGTTGGCGTCTGCGGTGACGAAGGGCAGATTGATCTCAGTTTCTTGTGACGAGGAGAGTTCGATCTTGGCGCGTTCTGCCGCCTCTTTCAGGCGTTGGAGGGCCATCCGATCCTTCCGAAGATCGATGCCTTGATCTTTCCTG
This sequence comes from Nitrospirota bacterium, assembly GCA_034440335.1. Lineage (GTDB taxonomy): Bacteria > Nitrospirota > Nitrospiria > Nitrospirales > Nitrospiraceae > Palsa-1315. The sequence goes on from JAWXBV010000022.1 coordinate 39,371, forward strand.
AACTCATCGACCAACCAATCCATGACGCGCTGGTCGAAGTCGTCGCCGCCGAGATAGGTGTCGCCGTTGGTCGACTTCACTTCGAAGACGCCGTCGCCGATCTCAAGGATGGAGACGTCGAATGTGCCGCCACCCAAATCATAGACGGCGACCCGCTCGTCCTTCTTTTTGTCCAGGCCGTAGGCAAGGGCTGCCGCGGTCGGTTCGTTAATGATCCGGAGGACATTCAGCCCTGCGATCTGGCCGGCATCTTTGGTGGCCTGGCGCTGGCTGTCGTCGAAGTAGGCCGGGACGGTGACGACCGCTTCGGTGACTTTCTCGCTGAGATAGTCCTCCGCGGTCTGCCGCATCTTCTGGAGAATCATGGCGGAGATTTCCGGCGGGCTGTAGCGCTTGCCGCGTAATTCGACGTACGCATCGCCGTTGTCCCCCTCGGACACCTTATAGGGCAGCCGCTTGGCGGCGTCGGACACTTGCTGGCTGTGAAACTTGCGGCCCATGAGGCGCTTCACGGAGAAAATCGTATTCTCCGGATTGGTGATGGCTTGGCGCTTTGCGATCTGTCCGACGAGGCGCTCGCCCTTCTCTGTAATGGCGACGACGGACGGTGTCGTACGGGCGCCTTCTGCGTTGGGAATCACAATCGGTTCGCCGCCGCTCATGATGGACACGCAGGAGTTTGTGGTTCCAAGGTCGATACCGATCACTTTGCCCATGTGCCTACTCCTTCCTCACTAGGTCTGTCTTTGATGATGATGTTGTTACGACGAACTGATCGCGTCGTCTGTTTCCGGTGCGCCGTCGGTCTGCCCCGCCGATACGCTCACCATGGCCGCCCGCAAGATACGGTCGTGCAGGAGATATCCTCGCTGAAGCTCATTGACCACATACTGATTCGGAACCGTCTCGGACGCGATGGAGATGACGGCTTGATGTGTGGCCGGATCGAACGGTCGTCCGACTGTCTCAACTGGTATGACATGAAACCTCGTCAAGGCGCCCGTCAACTGTTTCAAGGTAAGATCCACACCCTGGATGAGAACCTCGCTGCCCCCTCCCTCTCGTGAGGACTTGATGGCCCGTTCGAGATTGTCGACGACCGGCAACAGTTCCTTGAGCAACGGTTCATTGCCGAATCGGATCTGATCGCGCTGATCCCGCTGAATCAATCGTTTGTAGTTATCGAACTCGGCGGCGAGCCGGAGATATTTATCGTTCAAGCCCCGTACTTCTTCAGCCTTTGCCGCGAGAGCCAGCTGAAGCTCTGTGAGCAAGTTGCCTTCCTCTGTGGTCGAGGAGGCGCTTTGGGATGGAGCATCCAAGTTCTCGATTATATTTGCGTTCTGCGGTTCCTCAGTCATGCAAGACTCCTGTGTCCGTGTGGAGATAGCCACAGGGCTCAGAAAGTCAACCAGGTCAGAAAAATTAATTACTTGTGGAGGGAGAAGCGCGAGACGCGAGACTCGCGAGAACAGCGGGACGGGTGAGGCGGGCGAAGAAGTTCTGAGTTCTGGGTTCTGAGTTTAGGGCGGATAAGAAAGCCGATCCGAGGCGGACCCTCGTTTCACGCCTCACGTTCCACGGTTCCTTGAGCCCGTCGGTAGAGAAGTTCAAGCCCTTCTAAGGTCAGGAAGGGTTCAATCTTTTGAATGGAGGTCGTTTCAGTTGCCAGGATGGAACTGAGTCCCCCAGTACCGATGACGTAGGCTGATCGTCCAAGTTCCTGCTCCATTCGACGGACGAGGGTATCGACCAGTCCTGCATAGCCAAATAACAGGCCGGATTGAATACTGCCGGCCGTGTCGGTGCCGATCACGGTTTTGGGACGGATCATTTCCACTTTGGCCAGTTTGGCGGCTCGTGCAAACAGGGCGTCCGCTGAGATTCCGAGGCCGGGGGCGATCGCGCCTCCGAGGTAATGGCCTGTGGCCGTAATGGCGCAAAAGGTCGTGGCGGTGCCGAAATCGACGACGATGAGGTCACGGCGATATTTATGATACGCGGCTGCGGCATTCACGAGCCGATCGCTGCCGATTTCTTTTGGGTTGGCGTACCGGAGTGTGAGCCCCGTGTCCGTGTCCGAGGTGACGATCAGGGGATGCTGATGGAAGTAATGGTCGAGCATGTTCTCGACGGTCTCGGTCAGTGCCGGTACGACGCTGGAGATGATGGCCCCGGAGAGGCGTTGAGCGGCAATCCCTGCTGCGGTGAGAAGATTGGTAAAGAGGATGCCGTATTCGTCGGAGGTTTTTTTGACGTCCGACGCCAGTCGCCAATGGGCCGCCAGCCTGCGGTCGTCGTAGACGCCCCAGACAATATTCGTGTTGCCGATATCAACGACGATGAGCATGGGAACCATTGTACGTTCTGGCTGGGTGATTTGGCCAGCGGGTGCTCAAAAAGATTGTGCGCGTCGTTCGTGAAGCGTGAAGCGTGAACCGTCCAAATCTGAAAACGAACGACGCCCTTCGACGGGCTCAGGGCGTCCCGAGCCTGTCGAGCCTTCGACCCTGCTCAGGCTCGACCCCGAGTGGTCGAGGGACGCTTCACGAGATACGCTTCACGGGCAACTAGGTTCTCACGTGGATGATGTCGGCTACGCGCAAGTGAACGACGTCTGGAGCTCCCGATCCAGGGTGAGTCGCCTGCGGCTGCACGCGCAACGATCCATCCTGCCCGATTCCCTCGGCCAGCCCCACGAGGATGTCGTCATTGGCCAACGTGGCTTGTACCCTGTGGCCGATGGTCGAGCATCGTTGGTGATAGGCCAACGCGAGTCGGCTTGTTCCATGAATCGTCAATTCATCGAGGCACTGTTCGAGTTCGAGGAGCAACTGCGCGAGCAGCCGGTTACGGTCGACGACGATGTTCCGTTCCTGCCAGATCGATGTGGCTGAGTCGCGTAGATCGGCGGGCCAGTCATCTCGGTCAATGTTGACGTTGATGCCGATTCCGATGATCTGGAACGGGTCCGATCCTGTCCCTGTGGCGCTTTCACAGAGGATTCCGCCGACTTTTCGTTCAGCGATCAGGAGGTCGTTGGGCCACTTCACCGAGACGTGGGCGGACGAGACCTGTTCGATCGCTTCGGCTGCGGCCAGCGCAGAGATCAGCGGCAACCAGGAGAGCCATTCCATGAGACGCTCCGGTGGGCGTATCGTTCGGAGAATCATGGAACAGTAGAGATTCGCGCCGGGAGGAGAAAACCAGGTTCTGGAGAGACGCCCGCGTCCGGCGGTCTGGCTATCGGCGATGACGACCGTGCCATGTTCCACTTCTGCCTGCGCAAGTTGAACGGCCTCCCGGTTGGTTGAAGGGAGGGAGTCGAACAGTTCGATGCGGTGCCCCAGCCATCGAGTCGACAGGGTGCTGTGGATCGTGTTTCGGGTGAGTGGTGGCGAGGGTTGCACGAGCTACCTTGCAGGATGCTGAAAAAGCTCGCCAGCGGCGTTCTCGCATCGTTCAGACCCTCCACGTACCCCGAGGGTACGCCTCGGCTCTTCACTCGCTGCGGCCTTGCTGGACGAACTGTTTGAGCATTCTGCGGGAGAGTTGTTGTAGCACATGTGCGAATTCTTAACGCGCTCGCATGTCAAAAGATTCTTTCCGCTACCTGCTAGGTTTGCGGCGTGGTTCGAGTACGAGGCTGAGTGTCGCAGCGGGAGCTGAATGGGTGAGGGCTCCGATGGAGATGCGGTCTGGGCCGGCTGCAGCCATTGCCCGTACGTTTTTCAGCGTAATGCCTCCTGAGACCTCCACCAGCGCGCGGCCGGCGATGAGTTTCACCGCTCGCTTGACGGTCGGAGGAGTCATGTTATCGAGGAGGATGATGTCGGCTTTGCCCTGAAGGGCGCCGTGAACTTCCGATAGCGACTCCACTTCGACAATGACAGGATTGTCTCTGCCGGCGGTGCGCGCTAGGCGACAGGCTTTGAGGACAGCCTGTTTTTTGTTACCCATCAGGGCCAGATGATTGTCTTTGATCAAGATGCCGTCGCCGAGCGAAGTACGGTGATTGGTGCCTCCGCCAAGCGACACGGCCCATTTCTGGAGGGCTCTCCAGCCCGGGAGAGTCTTTCTTGTATCCATAATGCTGACTGGATATCCATGAACGGCACGGCAGAAGCGATTTGTCAGGGTGGCGATTCCAGAGAGATGTTGGAGGAAATTCAAGGCGACCCGTTCTGCCATCAAGATGGATCGGCCATCGCCTTCGATTTGCAAGAGGACCTCTCCCGTTCTGGCCTGCGCCCCATCTTGTAACGATAGTGTCAGCTTGAGCGAGGCATCCACCACGATGAATGTTTGAATGGCCGCTGCCATTCCTGCCACAACAAGGGGCTGTTGGGCGATGATTGTTGCACGGGCAGGGGTGGGTTTGGAAAAGAGCGCCGTCGTCGTGATGTCGCCTTGACCGAGGTCTTCTTCCAGCCCCATCCTGACCGCGCGTCGTATATCAACTGCCGGCAGTGCCGCCATGGTTACGCTCCCAGCATCGCGCGCAGCTGTTGTTCGCTGTTGGTCAACATGGCGCGGTCACGTGAGAGTGCGCGGAGGCGGTCCCGATGGTCGGCAATCACTTCCGGCGGAGCTTTTGAAACGAAGTCCGCACTGTTCAGTTTTCCGTCGAGTCGTTGGGCCTCTTTATCGGTTTCCGCGATCTGTTTCATCAGGCGGTCCAGTGCCTTTTGAAGGTCCACGCCAGGCTCGACGGACAGGCTCACTGTGATGCCGTCTGCGACGAGGCGGAGCACGTCCGATGTCGGCCACTCGGAGATTGGAAGGGGCGATATCCTTCCTCGTCCGATATGCGCGAGATTCTCTTGAATCGTCACCAGCACGGTGTTGGCTGCCGGTTCCTCATGGGCCACAAAGACAGGGATCTCGTGTCCTGGTGGATAGTTGAGGAGCGCGCGACCGGTTCGGATCAGGCCGACGGTCTGTTCAAAAAGACGAAATGTGTCTTCTGCAGTGGGCTCATGCCAGTGCGCCTGTGGGACCGGATAGGGCTGGGTGACAATGGTCTCGCCCTTGTGAGGCAAGGACTGCCAAATTTCTTCGGAAATAAAGGGCATGAACGGATGGAGCAGTCGTAAAAATACTTCAAGCGTATCCTGGAGCGTTTGCCTGGTCGCGGAACCGTGAGGGTGCAGAGGATCCTGGAGGACCGGTTTGATGAGCTCAAGATACCAATCGCAGTACTCGTGCCAGAAGAATTGGTAGAGCGCGCTCGTCGCTCGATCGAATCGATAGGCCTCCAACTCCGTCGTCACGGTTTGGATGGCGCCGTTCAGCCTGCTTCGTATCCAGAGACCGGGAAAGGTGTGGTCTACAGGAGGGTGTAATTCCCCTGTCGGGGCCAGGTGCATATGGGCAAACCGGGCGGCATTCCAGATCTTGTTCGCGAAGTTTCGGTAGCCCTCGATCCGTTCCTCCGCGAGTTTGATGTCGCGCCCCGGAGAGGCCATGGATGCGAGCGTGAATCGCAGCGCGTCGGTGCCGAACTGTTCCATCACATGCAGCGGATCGATGACGTTGCCTTTCGACTTGCTCATTTTCTGACCTTCGGCATCGCGCACCAAGGCATGGATATAGACATCGCGGAAGGGGACATCACCCATGAATTTCAGCCCCATCATGATCATGCGAGCCACCCAGAAGAACAGAATATCGAGCCCGGTCACGAGCGTCGATGTCGGATAGTATGTTTTCAGCTCGGGTGTCTGCTCAGGCCATCCCAGCGTAGAAAAAGGCCAGAGAGCGGAAGAAAACCACGTATCGAGGACGTCAGGGTCCTGCATGAACTGTTGGCCTCCGCATCCGGAACAGATTGACGGCGCGGCCTTTCCGACAATCGGAGTCGCGCCTTGGAGGATCGTCAGTCGTGGGGATTGAGCGGCTGAGGCTGGTGCGGCAGCGTCTTCAATGATGAGGTCTTTGTTGCAGTGGCGGCAATACCAGGCAGGGATCTGATGCCCCCACCAGATTTGGCGTGAGATGCACCAGTCTTTGATGTCCCGCATCCAGCCGAGATAGTTGTTCGTCCATCCTTCTGGGATGATGCGGATACGTCCGTCTTCGACGGCTTGGATTGCAGGCTCGGCCAGGGGCTTGATCTTCACGAACCATTGAGGAGACAGATAGGGTTCGACCACGGTCTTGCAGCGGTAACATTTTCCAATGGCCATTGGATGGTCATCGACTTTCGTCAGGAACGCGCGATCTTTCAGCAGCTGCTCGATTTTGGCCCGTGCTTTGATGGCGGGAAGGGCTGCCACTGCGTCAATGACGGCTTGGTCGACGCCGGCACTTTTGAGTCCAGGCCGATCGAGCAAGGCCTGACGGTCGAAGATGGGAAGGCGTGGTAGTCCATGCCGTTCGCCTGCCTCAAAGTCATTGAAGTCGTGCGCCGGCGTGATTTTCACGGCCCCGGTGCCGAACTCCCGGTCGACGAGGATGGCATCGCCCACGATCGGAATTGTGCGATTGGTGAGGGGGAGCTGGACTCGTTGACCGATCAATCGATTGTACCGGGGATCTTCCGGATGCACCGCCACCGCGGTGTCGCCGAACATGGTTTCGGGTCTCGTCGTCGCGACGGGGAGACGAATCGTTGGATCCTGTTCGAGCGGGTAGTCGATTGAGTACAATTTCCCTTTGATGTTTTCGTGCTCAACTTCGATGTCCGACAGGGCGGTCAGACAACGCGGGCACCAATTGATGAGTCGTTCACCGCGGTAGAGCAATCCGTCTTGGTGGAGTCGGACGAATACTTCCCTGACTGCTTCCGATAACCCCTCGTCCATTGTGAATCGCAGACGATCCCAATCGCAGGATTCTCCCAGCTGTTTCTGTTGACTGATGATCGTGTTTCCGGAGGTGGCCTTCCATTGCCAGACGCGTTCGATGAAACGTTCCCGTCCAAGGGATTCCCGCGAGGCGCCTTCGGCCATGAGCTGCTTTTCCACGACGTTCTGCGTCGCAATCCCGGCATGGTCGGTGCCTGGTAGCCAGAGCACATTGTGGCCTTGCATGCGCCTCCAGCGGATCAGGATGTCTTGGATCGAATGATTCAACGCATGGCCGACATGGAGTGAACCTGTGACATTGGGTGGAGGAATGACGATGCAGTAGGGTTGGCCTGGATGGGTCGGCGAGGCGTGGAAATAACCTCGCTCGTTCCAGATCTGAGACCATCGTGCTTCGACCGCCTTGGGATCGTAGATTTTATCGAGTTGGGGTGTGCTCATTCAGTCTCTCATGTTCCTTTGGTCTGTCCGGTCTGTCGCGTGTATTTGGTCGAACCAGATGAACCAGAGAGACCAGACAGACCGGGCGTTTTCCGCCTCCTGCTCGAAACGCGGCGCATCTTAGCACGCGGGTGTTGGCCTCTCAAGGCAATGCAGGCGACAGACATAGCTTGAGGGGTGTCGAGCCGTGTGTTATACAGACTCGCACACAGCGAGGGCGAAGGGTTCGCTCCGCTTCCACTTTTTACAATTTGGAGAGACTATGGCCACAGGGCGTGAAAAAGACCGCAAGACGAAAATGAAGCATCGGAAGAATGTTGCGCGGGTGAAGGCACTGGTGACGACAGCGAGACGGAGTAAGGGGAAGAAGAGCAAGAAAGGGTAAGTCGAAACGGAGGAGAGAGCCTTACGCGGCTTGTGTGAGGCGAAGGATCTCTGCTTTGATCTGCGATTCGGCTAGATTTGGCACGAGTTTCAGAACGGCTTGCTCAACTTGCTCCTGGGCCGTCGCCCGGACGAGCGCTTCGGTCATTTCAGACGTCTGCTTCGCGGCAGTGTGTTGGATCTCTTCCTTCACGAGTCCCTCGATCGATCCGAGTTGTTCCCGAACCATGTCGGACAACGCGGCGCGAACCGCAAGGATTTCTTCGCGGACGAATTGATCGATGCGTTCTTTGATGAGGGGACTCGCGGCTTCGAGCACGCTCTGTCGAATGATGGGCTGGAGGAAGGATATTTCACGTGAGAGAATCCTCGGGAGCGCCGTCACGATCAACGGTTCAAGTATCTGAGTCAGTCGTTCTTCCGAGAGGGAGGCACCCGTCTGTGTGCGCACCTCTGCTTCCACGGCTGTGGTCACGAGGGTTGCCAGGTCTTTCCCCACCATCTGGGGGAGCAAGGCGGTAATCTTTTTCTCCGTCCGTTCAGACATGGAATGAAGGAGCTGACCGAAGAGGCCCATCATCGCTTCTTCCGGTTCGGCTGTCGACGCCTGCGCATGTGCGGTGGTCGCCACAGGGGAGTGGTTCGGTTGGAAGAGGGGGATGGTGGCCTGTATCTCTTCTTGCCCGATCGGACCGTCATCATCCATGCGATCATCGTCTGAATCCGTCGCATTTGAAACTGGAGGCCAGGAGCGAGATGTCTTCTTTGCTCCGTTCGCCATGGATGTCTGCTGCTTTCCCACATCCTTGATCACATCGATGAGGGCGTCTGACTGAAAGGGTTTGTTGAGAAAGGCTTTCACCCCCAGCGAACGCAAGTGGGCTTCATCTACACGATCTGAAGAGGTGGTGAGGGAGACAATATAGGTTTCGGACAAGTGATCCAGCTTATAGATTTCTTTACAGAACCCAGAAAAGGTTATGTTCTCCAAATGATAATCAGCGATGATGAGATTCGGACTCGTGTGACGTGCGGCTTGCAATGCGGCAGGGCCATCCTGGAATCCCTGGACCTCGCACCCCTCTTGCTTTGAAATTTGCTCGACCAGCCGGCGGACGGCAGGGCTACTGTCGATGACAAAGATGCGTGAAGCCACCGTATCCTCCAATGTTATCGATCGATATCGACGCTAGCAGCGAGGGTATTCTTTGTCAATAAATCGCATGATTAGTGCGTGTTCTGCCTTCGGATTTTTGAACCCACGACAATTCAATTCCAATAGGATGTGCACGACCGATGAAAACCCCAATCCAGGTCATCTTTTTCGATGCCGCTGACACGCTGTTTCATATCAACGGCTCGGTAGCGGATATCTACCTCACGCATGCGGTGCAGCACGGGTTTCGGCAAACTCCCGACTCGCAGGCCGCGATTGCGCAAGCTTTTCAGCGTGCCTTTCGCGATGCGTCGCCGCCGGTCTTTGCCGTAACCGATCCTACAGCGTTAAAACAATGTGAACGGCTCTGGTGGTTCGACATCGTACACAACGTGTTTTATCGTGTCGGGATGTTCGAGCGGTTCGATGAATTCTTTGAGCAGATCTTTCAGGTGTTTGAAGACCCTCGCTCCTGGGCCTTGTTTCCTGAAACCCATGCCGTGCTGACCACGTTGCGTCAAGAGGGGTTTGAGCTCGGGATTGTATCTAACTTCGACTCCCGGCTCTTTCCGGTGATGCGGGGGCTCGGCATCGATCGGCTCTTCGATACCGTCACGATTGCCAGCCTCGCGAGGGCCGCCAAGCCTGCGGCGAAGATTTTCGAGATCGCCCTTGAGAAACATGCGATCGATCCGGAGGAAGCGATTCATGTGGGTGATAGCGTTCGGGACGATATGGAGGGCGCCACAAACGCCGGGCTGACCGGCCTGTTGCTGGATCGAGCAGGGCGCTCTCAGGCGTTGGATGGGCACGTGATTCGGACACTAGAAGAACTTCTTCCGCTGCTCTTGCACGTGAAGCGTGAAGCGTGAAGCGTATCTCGTTCAAGCGTTTCAAGTTTCGAGTTTCAGGTTTCAAGTTCGACCTCGGAATTTCAGCAATCAGAGACGAACACTAGAAACCAGAAACTTGAAACGCTTCATGTGGAACACGCTTTCGGGCGGTGTTACGACGAACCGTCATGAATATGCGGGGTAGAGGAGTAGCGGAACCAGATCCTTCGCGCGGCCCTGCAGCGAGAGGTCAACCAACTCCGACTGCGGAGTGCTCTCGAGATTGATCTCGATAACCAACGCGCCGGCATTCTTTGCGGTCGACGCAAATCCCGCTGCTGGATAGACGACTCCCGACGTGCCGATCACAAGAAAGAGGTCGCATCCTTGGATGGCCTGATCACAGCGGCGCAGGTCTTCCTCCCAGAGCGATTCCCCAAACCAGACGATATGAGGTCGGAGCAGTGTCTGGCACAACCGGCATGTCGGTAGGATGGGCAGGGGGACCTCCCGGTTATCTGAGATGACGCCACAACCAGTACAGCGAACCTTCCAGATGTTGCCGTGAATTTCGGAGAGCCGTTGCGAGCCGGCGGTTCGATGGAGTCCATCGACATTTTGCGTGATCAACCAGAATGTCTCGCGCATACGACGTTCAAGTTCTACCAGGGCGATGTGGGCAGGGTTCGGCTGTTTCGTGGCAATCAATTCCCTCCGCCAGTTGTACCATTCCCACACCAGCTGCGGGTCCCGCTCAAAAGCATCCGGGGTTGCGAGATCCTCTGCGCGAAAGTTGCGCCACAAGCCGTCTATCCCGCGAAAGGTCGGCACGCCACTGTCGGCAGAGATGCCGGCGCCGGTGAGGACGGTCACGTTCCGAGCGGACGCGAGTTGTGTGCGGGCGAGGAGAATCTGATCGTCGGTGGCCATGGGCGAATGCGGGGGTAGCGGGATACAGGGATAGTCGGGGTAGCCTTTTACCCCTCTACCCCGTTGCCCCTTTACCCCTTTATCTCTTCAAGCTGAGATGAATCCTCGTTGCGCAAGAGCCCCGATCCCTAATAGCCTTCAGCCTATCTACCTGGGTTGATTCTAGCGCATTTCGAGGCAACGAATCTGCGTGGTATAGTACGCAGCCGTTAATCTTGTGAGGAGCATGATGAAACACATTCTCATGGTGGGGGCTGGATCAGTCGGTGGGTTCTTCGGCGCACATTTAGCGAAAGCGAACCCCAATGTGTCGTTCTTGCTGCGGCCCAAGACGCTCGCAGCGGTGAAGCAGAACGGACTCACCATTCGCAGTGCCAATGGATCTTTTACCGTGCATCCGCCGGCGGCTCCCGATCCGCGTGATCTCCCGCAACCGGACCTGATTATCCTCTCCGTCAAAGCCTACGATTTGGATGAGGTGCTGAACCAAATCGAGCCTGTCCTGACCCATCAGACCGTCATCTTGACCCTCCAGAATGGGGTCGATACCGAAGACCGTATCGTGGCGCGCTTCCAACGGGATTGTGTCGTGGGTGGTATCGCCTTTATCTATTCCAAAATCTCGGCACCCGGCGTCATCGACCATTATAAGAGAGGGGCTGTGGCGATCGGGGAGTTGATGGGGCATCAGAGCCCTCGCCTGCTGGCCATCGCGGATCTGTTCAAACAGGCGGGAATTCCTTGTCAGCTGACCGAGGATGTTCGGCGCAGCAAGTGGGAGAAGATGTGTTGGAATTGCGTCTTCAATCCCTTGACCGTGATGATCGACGACAAAGTGTCCAAGGCGCTCGATCATCCCGAGATGCTGCAAGTGATTCACCAAATCGTGGGTGAAATTGTGGCGGTGGCGGCCACTGTGAAGGTGCCGTTAGCCGCCGATATGGCGGACAAGGTGGTTCGCTGGACCCAAGAGATTCGGGATATTCACACCTCGATGTATGACGATTGGAAGGCCGGACGACCGACCGAGATCGATTATTTGAATGGGTATGTTGCAAAGCTCGGGCGTAAGTTCGGCATTCCGACGCCGCTGAACGATATGCTGACGGCAGTGATCAAGACCATCACCGAGCGGGATCGAACCGGCCCCGGTATCGTGCGGATCGACGGGGCGGTAGTCCAATCGGTCTCGCTCGATCGTGCCGCAATTGGAGCATTGCCGACGGAGCATCAGCTCGATATCTCGACGGTTATGCCCGGCATGCAGGGCAGAGGGATTCGCGTGAAGGGACTGCTCGATATTCCAGCGCTGGCCATCGGAGCGGATCATGTGACGGTTCATGCCTCAGACGGGAAATATTCAGCCTGCCTCACGCTGGAGCAAGCCAAGGCATTCGGGGTGTTGGTATATGAGCTTGATGGAGAGCCGTTGCCGGAATCGAAAGGCGGCCCGTTCCGGTTAGTCACCCCTGGTCTCGGAGATCTGTGCGCCAACGTGAAGGGGGTCGCGAGGATCGAGGTGACTATCGGAGCTGGAGTAGACACGAGGCCAACGAATTGCTAGGGGCGTCGTTCGTGAAGCGTGAAGCGTGAAACGTCCGAATCAGGAAACAAGCGACGATTTCACGGAGGCCAGGGACTGGCTCCGCTGTCTGCGGCGGTGCTTGTCCCGCTGCTTCTCAGACGGGGACAGGCGCCAAAAAGAAGGGTGCCAGTCCCTTAACGGTACGCAGACACACGCGTTCCGTCCTGCGCTTCACGCTTCACGAACGACGTTTCACGCACAAGAGCAGCGGATCGACGATTGCAGCAGATGTGTTCATGAATAATGCGGGTTAGAACCGACACGACAATCCCAGAAGAATTTGCCGGCTATTTTCGCGTACTATACCTGTGTGTATCTCAATAGTTAAGCGATGGGGCCGCAGAGGGTGTCTTAGTGCCGCCAAAAATAAGAGAGCTTGTTGACGACCTTGTGCGAGTGGGATTTGTCGACCGCAGCGGCAAAGGGAGCCACCGAAACTTTGTCCATCCGAAGGTTGTCAAACCCATCACAATATCCGGTGCGCTTGGCGATGACGCGAAGCATTATCAGGTCCGCGCCGTGAAGCGCGCCGTTGAGGAGTCACAGTCATGAAAGATACTGCACGATATGCAAAGATTGTCGAGTGGTCAGAGGAAGACCAGTGCTTTGTCGGCAGTTGTCCTGGTCTGATTGACGGCGGGTGCCACGGCACTGACGAAAAGGCGGTCTTTGAGCAGCTTTGCCAAGCCGTAGAGGAAGCCATTGCGCTCTACCGCCAGGATGGAAAGGCTCTTCCCCCGCCAACGTCGGGCCGCGACTTCGCAAACAAGATGCAGAACGTCGCATAGCCGCGTGAGACAGGGGGGACGAGCGCGACAGGCGCGACACGAAGTTCGAAGTTCTGGGTTCGAAGTTTCGAACAATTCCGCCTTCAGACGGCCTCACCAGTCCCGCTTTTCCCGCCAGCCTCGCCCGTCTCGCTTGAGTCAGGGATCGGCGATTCCAGAAGTGTTCATGAATAATGCGGGTGAGAACCGACAGGACAATCACAGAGGAATGAGCAGGCCGGTTTCGCGTACTATGCCGGTCAGTATATTTAATAGTTATCTTCCGGAGTGATCGATGGCATCACTGGCACAGCGTTCGAAACATCTATTTGCACAGCTCGCTTTTCAGTACTATGTGGCTGGTCGCTCAGCCGTTATTGATGGTTTGAGTCCAGTGTGCGGAAATCTTCTTCATCATGCTGCGGAGATGGCAGTGAAGGCAGCTCTAGCCGATGTGCTCACACTGCCAGATCTGAAGAAGCTTAATCACAGCCTCCTCAAGATTTGGGCCACGTTCACGAGTTCATTTCCCGACGCAAATATATCGACACTTAATCAAGCTATTGCCCAGCTTGACAGGTTTGAAGACCTACGCTATCCAAACTATGTTCTGTCCAACGGAGCGACGATTCGAGTTTATCTCTTTCGAGAGCACATCATTCCTGATCAATCTGGGAAGCCTTGTGTGAAGCCTTCGACTCCAGAATTTTTGCTCGTGCTGGAGGACATTGATGGCTTGCTGGAGTTTGTCCTAGAAAAGGCTCACATCAATCCTCCCTTTTACATTGCTACGATGTCGAAACAAGCTAGTGCTTAGTTGCATAAGTAATAGATAGAGCGTACAGTCTTGGGCAAGGAGGTCGCCAATGCCCAAGTCGCCACACGCATTGCGTTGTGCTGAGCCA
>JAWXBV010000023.1:0-13145 GCA_034440335.1 Nitrospirota bacterium
ACATTGCCGCTGCGTCAATGAGATGCTGCGCGCTGTAGCGCCGTTGGCTGGATACGCGCGTGCGGGCGGCGTCCATCTTTCGCAGGACAAACACCCGAATATCCAAAGTCGGGTTCTTTGCCATGAGTCCACGCAGGGTACCCGTCACATTATGGGCACAGTCCTCAAATCGGCTGGTATGATCGACTTCAGTTTCTCCCAAACCACCAAAGAATGTTGCCATGTCTGGCGGATTGGGCGGCAATACCGAAGGATAAGCCAAAAGGATTTCCTTGTTGTCCGTTGCACGCGCCACAGGCTCCCACGTCTTGCCTTTATGGTCTGGGTCGGTTAGCCATTCAAGGGCACTTTTCATCTTTCTGCGGCTCTCTTGGCCTACCCGACAGGAATCTGTATCAGCCTTGCCATAGCGATACTGGCATACAGCCGCAGATGCCATTGCTCTCAGCTTTACAATTCCCAGGGTATTCTTCATACGGACATCATCGAAGGTTAATTTCCATCCCACGCTATCTTTTCCGAAAATATCGAGCGCCGAAGACGAGGCGCTCCCCTGTTCGATTTGGGAAACGAGTCTACTGTTAATCCAGTCTCTGACGCTTTTATTTTTTACCGGGTATTCGAAACGCGATGCACCGTCAACTAATTCAAGAAAGAGCGTAACGTCGTTGCCGGGACCTTCTTCACCCCAAGAAAATAAACCATCAAAGTATTTCCCTGTCGCTTCCGGATGGCTCAACATCTTATCTTTCAAAGCTTTGAGAAGTTTGTTGTAGAAATCTTCCGCGGATGTGCTCTCCAAACGATCTATCAACGCGATAATAGATCGGTACTCTTGGGGCGCTTCACCAATCACACCCTTCAATGCTTTCCCTTTGCCCAAACATTTCCCTATTTTATTACGGAAATTCTCTTGCCATTTTTTTGTCGGGTCGTCGTTTTTAATTCTCTCCAAGAGTCGAACAATTTGTTCTCTCGTCAGCTTGTTCGCTTTGAGTGCCTTCTTCACAGATTTATCATCCTCATTCTGTTCTGGATCGAATTCAATCCCAGCAGGCGAGGGATGTTGAAATAGGGGAAAGACTGCCTTAAGTCGCCTTTCGATTCCCACGTCCGGAGATCCGCGACCTCCGCTTTGTCGCCGACGCGCTCGATATCCGTGATTTCACCCTGCTGGTCAATGTAGACGAAGAATGCCAGTTTAGGAGTGCGAACTGGCACATATTCCTTATGCCAGTCCAGGGGACTTATACCGGCGTCTTCAAGACTGCGAGCTACGTCGTAAAGTTCATTAAGCATGATCCACCTCAGGATATTTCAACACACCGCCTCGAACATCAACGTCCTGGTCGAAGACATAGCGCGCTTCGCAACTCAAACCATCCGGAAACACCTGCCGCAGCATGCTCGGCAAAGTTATATTGAAATCCGCGTATATCTGCGTTTCGGGCCGGAATGCACCGACGTAACCGGGCGTGAATTCCTTCCAGCCCAAGCAGGGGATGTAATGGCTCTGCCCTCGTTTTAGCCTTCTGTTGAACATTTCTTGATATGCGTGGGAGGGCGAAGTGGTACGACTCAGCCAAGATAGAGTTCTTTCCGAAATCCTTCCAGTTGCCTTTGCATTGGACTGAACAACTGCGTACAAGCGATAGCAAGGATTGACGAGCACCGAGGCTAACAACTGGTAGCTCGCACCCTTATTGATCTGATCGGACTTGCGTAGTGGACCACCGTAGTTAGTGTTGTAGGTGTGATATGCGATGGGCGCGCATATCTCTACCTTGCACGGTACTATCTCCACGGCCTGGATAAACAGAATTGCCTCGAAAATTCCTTTTACTGCAGAATACGTGGGCGCCGGATAGCTCACCGGGCAATCCCCAGAGTCCGGCCTTGTCCACATCGCCGTTGCCCCCGAGATCTCGAGACTAACTTCATAGTGTTTTGTCATATTTGTGCCCCCATCATTTTTCCTTCTAATTCTAGGCAGCCAATTGTCGACGCAAACCCGCCTGCGAGATAGCCCACCGCGCGCAAATGCTCTTCAAGCTGATGAATCTCAAAGAACCCATCTTCCTTCCGACGCACATGGGCAAGATAGTGCTTTGGTTTTTTCATTC
Source organism: Nitrospirota bacterium (assembly GCA_034440335.1). GTDB lineage: Bacteria > Nitrospirota > Nitrospiria > Nitrospirales > Nitrospiraceae > Palsa-1315. The sequence goes on from JAWXBV010000023.1 coordinate 2,124, forward strand.
GCCCTCTTCTTCCAGGCCACGCTCATCTCTCACTTGCGCATTCTCCTGTCTCCGCTATCCAACGGCACAAAGGGTACGTCGGAGTTGTACTGGTTCACCGAATTCATCTGCATACCCACCAATGTGACACCCATCTCAACCAAGATTTCTCCACCGCTTCTTGACAGAAGCGCTACGTCCGATGTAATTACATGGTGGCCACACTGATTGAAAGGCCCTCACTCATGAAAACCAAGATCGTCCGCATCGGCAACTCTCGCGGCATCCGTATTCCGAAATCGTTGCTCCATCAATGCCATCTCGACGGCCCTGTGGAAGTCGACGTCCAGGGGAACCAGCTGGTGGTACGCTCCTTGGCGCGTCCGCGCAGCGGGTGGGAGGACGCCTTCCGCGCGATGCACCAGGCCGGCGACGACCAACTCCTTGACCGCGAAGGATCTTCCTCTTCCCAATGGGATCGCGACGAATGGCGCTGGTAGTCCGCCGCTTCGAGGTCTATCTCGTTCGCCTCGATCCCACTGAAGGCCGCGAAATCAGAAAAACCCGCCCCTGTCTGGTCATCTCGCCCGATGAAATGAACCGGCATATCGACACGGTGATCGTCGCGCCCATGACAACGAAGGGCCGCCCCTATCCCACCCGCGTGCCCGTTCGTTTTCAGCGGAAGACGGGGCAGATTGTCCTCGATCAGCTCCGCACGGTCGACAAGGTCCGCCTGGTCAAACGTCTCGGCACGATTGCTCCCAATACTGCCGATCATGTCCTCACCCTTCTTGCGGAAATGTTCGCTTCGTAATCGACGAAGCTTCGCTCTTATCACTTCTTGCTCCTGCTAATTGTCCCTCCATCCAGCGGCGCAAACGGCACGTCGGGATTGTACTTGTTCGCCGGGTTCAGCGGATTGTCGGGATGATACCGATTCACCGGATTGAAGGGATTATTCGAGTTGTATCTGTTGACCGGGTTTTCAGGGTTTCCTGGATCGTAGCGGTTCACAGGATTGAATGCACTGCTCGGATCGTAGGCGTTGGCCGGATTGAGCGGGTTATCCGGCTGATACTGCGTGGCCGGGTTGAAGATGTTGTAGTCCCGCTCGTATTTGGAATCGAAGCCCGTCTCGGCTCCGGCCGATCCTGCACTGAGAAGGGCAATCAGGAAAATTTGTGTTGGTATGTTCATGGTTCTGCCTCCTCCGCTACGAGTGGCCGATGCTGCCATCCGAAGCGCTCTTGTCTTTTGGAACGGTGCCCGCGTCTTTCCAAAACCCCTGGGTCGGCTGGTTCGGTTGACGGCTCAAGTAGGCGGTCGTCGCCTCGGCGAGCCGGTCAAAGGCAGGTCCAGTCTCTCGCTTGCTGAACTGTACGGTATTGCCACCGGAGAGACCGATGTCTCCTCCAGCTGCCCAGGCATCATGGTCGGCGCCGAGGTACACGAAGGTCCAGCCCTGAGCTTCATGATCCTTGATCAAGCGGGCGATGCCGTCGCGGGTGTATTCCCGTGAGGCGTTCTCCAATCCATCGGTCAAGATGACGCAGAGCTTCTTGGATTCGGGTGATGCTTCGTGACTGGTGGCTGCCAGGGTTCGTCCAATGGCATCGTACAGAGGTGTCATCTCAGCCGGTTGGTAGGTCTGTTCCGTCAACTCGGGGACCTGGGCCACCGACACGTTGCGATGTCGAACCTCGAGTTTGCCGGAGTTGAAGAGTGTCAGGGTGAAGCGGACCGGCGTAGGCATCTGTCGGAGTGTTTTGAGATACTCGTTGACTCCGGCAATCGCGGCTCCTTTGCAGTCTTGCATGGAGCCCGTTTCGTCGAGGATCAACGTGACAGAGGCCGGAGAAACTTCGCCTTCAGGTTTGACCGATACGTCGTGATGCGGGTCGGTTGTCATGATGGCTCTCCTTGAGTGGCAATGTGGGCGAGATTACCTTCGTTGCCCTAGTCTCGCATCACGTCGTGACATCCGGGGTCCCTTGTCTCAACTATTTTTTCTGCGCCCATATCCAGACGTTTTCCAGGGGTAGTCAGAATAATCACCGATTACTCGCGCGCATGGCTCAGGGTCGATTGTGACATCGGAGGTCACGACCGCTTGAGAATACGCATAGCTTCCTGTTCTACTGCCGCCCGTAACGTATCCGGACGCACGACTTTTACCCCGCTGCCGAAGCTGAGTACCCAGCCGACCAGTTCGCGGGTGTCCGCCACAGAGAGAGTCATCTGCATCCGCCCACGCGGTAAACGTTTGAGCTGCTGACTTGGGTGCCAGATACGATCTTTGACCCAGGCGGCGGTGGGTTTATCGAATTCCAACTCCACCCTCATCCGAGGCCCGCGCATGACGGTGAGCGAATCTTCAACGAATGCGTCGAAGTCGAAATGGAGCGGGATTTGGTAAGGGAAATCGGTCGGCGTCACGGACTTGATGCGCTCCACCGCAAACATGCGCGGCTCGTTGCGCAGGTGACAGTAGCCGACGAGATAGAGACCTCCCGACGCGTACCAGAGTCGATAGGGATCGATCTCTCGACGAGTCATCCGGCCACGGGACGCGGAATCGTACCGCATTTGTATGCGCGTCTTGTGGACGATGGCCTCTGTCACACGCTCCACCACCTCGCGATGATGCCGATAGCGCTTATGCGGACCGAGTCCAATGGAAAAGGTATGTTCAAGTTGCTGGGCCAACTCCAATCCTTGTGGAGACAACGCCGCAGAGGCTTTGCCCATGGCCGATTGCAGCGAGGCGTGCAGTTCCGTTCCTTCCAGGGGCGCAATCAAGCGGCGGCTGACCGTCAAGGCCATGAGTTCGGTGGGAGAGAGGCGAAGCGCCGGGACATTGCGGAACCCCTCTAGGAGTTTCCATCGCACCTGCCCGTCGACTCGTTCTGTCACAAGAGGCCAGCCGACCGCTTCAATGGCCGCAAGGTCTCGGCGAAGGGTTCGCGGATGGCGCGCGGCGGCGGGATCGATCGCCTCGGCGAGTTGGCCGAGTGTGAGCCCGTGCCGTGAGGCTTCGAGTTTGCTGAGGATGACGAGTTGGCGGACGGCCTGATCGTTACGCGGCATCGATATCCTTTATGCAGGCTCACATGCCGGCTCAGGCTACGCGCCGAGCGATATTCTGTCAACGGTCGATGCGTGGGAATAGGAGGTTCTCCGAGGAGATCGTCGTCCGTCTTGCCGGTCCCAGCGAATGCTTAAACAGTTCGTCAGCAAGGCCGCAGCTCCAGGACAGACCCTCGTTTCACATTTCACCTCTCACGTTTCACGGTGCGCGAGAGCGATGCGAGAACGCCGCATGGGAAAAGGCGCGTCTTGGCGCATCTGGTCGGGCTGGTGAGAAGAGCGTTCTTGCAGGCTGTTCAGAAAGGCCGTCCAGCAAGGCCGCAGCGAGTGAAGACCGGAGACGTACCCTCTGGGGTACGTTGAGGACCTGAACGATGCGAGAACGAAGCTGGCGGACTTTATCAACAGCCTGCTAAGTAGGGATGTCTCTCGTTCCATCATACGACATCCTCGATTGGTGGGAGAGTTTCACGATATCGCCGTTTTTGACCGCCGTATCCTCGCCGCTCACTTTTTTGTTCACCGCGATCATCAGTTCTCGGTTCAACAGAAACTGCAGCAACGGACCCATGCGATCCTGGTTCGATTCGATGAGTTTTCTGACCGTGGTCGCTTCCGAGACCTGGATCTCGAATTCTGTTTCCCCGACTGCATCACGCAGTGTTAATCCAAACACCAGCACGGTCACCATGAAAACCTCGTTCCTCGTTGTTTGGTCTATCTTGTCTGTCTGGTCTGTCGGAATGCACTTGGTTCGTTTGCTCTAAACCAGATAGACGAGAAAGACCAGAAAGACCAGACAGACCAGATAGACCTACACCCGGTCTGCTGCCTCGTAGGCCTCTTGAATGAGCTGGGCCACGTGTTTCACCTCTGCCGCGCCCTGCAATCCTGTGCGCAGTTGAATCATGCAGGCAGGACAACTCGTGGCCACCACCTCTGCGCCGCTCTGTTCGACCGCCCGCCGCTTGCGTTCGACGATGCGCTGCGAGGTCTCGAAATCTTTCACCAGATAGGTCCCGGCTCCGCCCGCACAGCGGTCGGCGTCTTGCATCTCGACATACTCCACCCCCGGCAGGCCCTTGAGAATCGCGCGAGGCTCTTTGGTCACCCCCGCAGCCCGCAGATGGCAAGAGGAATGGTAGGCCACCTTGCACTTCGCCGGTTGCGGATTGGCCATGGCCGGCTTCACCGATGAGTGGGCCACAAATTCAGAAATATGTGTGACCCGTTTGGCCAGGGCTTCCGCCGCCGGCTGCTCCGGCTGACCGGCAAATAGGGTGGGATAGTCCTTCAGCATGAGGGTGCAGGAGGCGCAGCCGGTCACCACCTTCTCGTACCCAGCCATGGAGGCGAGATTGACCCGCGCCCCTTCTTTGGCCAATGCGCGATGGCCGTAGGTTTCAATCGGCGTCCCGGAACAACGTTGCGGCGGCAGATCCGGTTCGACCCCATGTTTTCGCAGCACGGCAATCACGGCATCCCCCACCCCATCATCGAAATAGTTCGCCGCGCAGCCGTGGAAATAGGCCACCGGAGAGCGAGGCGCTTCTGTGGCCTGCGGAATCAATTCGGGATACCGGTCACGGAGCTGTCGCCTGGCCAGTCGAGGCAACACCAGCTGTGACGAGAACCGCGCTGTCTCGGCGAGACCACGCATGAAGGGCTTGGTCATACGATCGAGGAGGCGACGAATCCAGGGTCGATCCCACATCGATTGATACTTCGCGAGAAACTTTAAACATGATTCAAATCGTGCTGATTGCGCATGGAAGCGAAAGATGACACCGGCCATCTTGTTCGGGTTCTCGGCGCGCCGATCCAGAATGAGCTGGGAGACATCGACGCCGGCAGGGCAGGCAGTGCGACAGGACTTACAGTTCAGACAGGCCTCCACGACTCGCTTCGAATTGAGATAGCTGTAGTTCTTGTCCGTGACGATCTCGAACCAGCCTCGCGAACTCATATCTTCCGACTGAAACACATCGTAGACCGGACAGACTGCGTTGCACTTGGCGCAGGTGGCGCAGGGTTTCGACAATCGCTCATAGTCGATATGGTCCGTAAAGGGCCGATCGCTGATCTTGATGCCGGGGTTCAGCACCCCGGTGGGGTCGAAGCTCTGCTTCACCCGCACGAACAGATCGTAGAGCTCCGGGCCGAACATGGTCTTCACAAATTCCGCTCGCACCCGGCCATCTCCATGTTCCCCGCAGATCGAACCACCGAAGCGACTCAGAACCGTGTGGTGAATCTCGTGATAGGCCTGCACCATCTTCTGGAAATCGCCCTGATCGTTCACGTCGAGCAAAGGGATGATGTGGGCGTTCCCGTTCCCGATATGGCCGAAAATGGCGACCGGCACATGCTGCCCGGCGAAAAACTCTTCCAAATAGCGGATGAGTTCGCTGATCCGTTCCGCCGGCACGACGACATCGTCGACGAAGTTGATGGGTTTCTTCTTGGGATCGAATCGGTAGAGCGTGGGATAGAGGGCCTTGCGGGCCTTCCATAACTGCTCCCGCTGCTCAGGATCGAAGGCAATGACCGGATCTGACGTGAGGCGATAGCGGCGGCAGATCTCGGTCATACGTTCAGCCTGTTCACGAAGATCGGTTCGTGCGCCGTCAGCATCCAGTTCAACTAACAGGGTGGCGGCCGCCTCTGCCGGGATACCGTGCTTTGCCCGTCCGATCAAATTGAGCGTGTTGGCATCCATCACTTCCAACGCGCTCGGACTCAATTCCAAGAGCTTCGGCACCGCGTCGCCCACCTCTTCCAAGCGGTGAAAATGGATCAGCGCCGTGAGTGTCGCGCGGGGTTTCTCGACCAGCCTGATGGTGGCCTCACTAAAGAGACCGAGCGTGCCCTCGCTGCCCACGAACAATTTGGGAAGGTCGAAGCGCCCTCGCGCCACCCCGTCGGCAAGACCGAAGAGGTTGTAGCCGCAACTGTTCTTGCTGACCGTCGGTCGTTTCTGCGCAATCAGCGCGGCGTGGTCTTGGAGTAGCGACCGCAAATCGTGAAGCGGCCTATGCGTTTTTAGCAGATCGGCGCATCGCGGATCATCGAGCCCATATGACCTCGCATCCAACCAGTCGCCGGATTGCAAGCACACACGGAGCGCCGCCACATTGTCTTTGACTGCGCCGTAGCGCAGCGTGTGGGGACCGGATGAGTTGTTCGCCAACATCCCGCCGAGCTTACACATGTCGCCGCTGGAGGGATCGGGACCGAACAATAATCCATGCCGGCCCAGTTGTTTGTTCAATTCGGCAAGCACGATCCCCGGCTGCACCCGCGCCCAACGCTCTTCGTAATTTAACTCCAGCACTCGATTCAGGCGCGAGACGTCCAGGATAATTCCAGACCCGATCGCCGAACCGGTCAGGTTCGTCCCGGCGGCGCGCGGGGTCAGGGGAATGCCCCGCTGCATGGCATACCGCATCGTGGCGGCGATGTCCTCTTCGGACTCCACCAGCACGACGGCCTTCGGCGTCATCCGATAGATACTTGCATCCACCGCATAGGCGGTGAGCGTCGAGTAGTCATCTTTGACTTTCTCGGCGCCGAGCGCGGCCCGAAGATCCGAAGCAATGGCGTGGGAACGTTCAGGCAGAATGAGAGTGGGTGCTGTCATAGTTAAATGGATGACTCATTCTAGCAGGATGCTGAAACAGTCCACCAGCGCAGAACATGTCGGGTGGGCTCGATTCAATTTTACCGTTCCTCTTCCCAAATCGCCCTTGCCGACCCTCCAACGCTATCTCCCATCCATGGCCAAACTGATCGGACCATTCTTTGTGTTTACGTTCTTGGCTGTCTTCATCGCGCTCAGACAAGTCCGGGCCGCTCGATCATGAAACTCCCCGCAGCAGCCTACTCCGCCGAAGTAGCCACTTCGGCTACGAAGGCCGGACGCTACTGGGTAGCGGTGAAGGGAAAAAATATGGATGACAGACCGCGATTGGAAGGAGTGCCGTAGAGTCGAGATTGGAACTGTATCGGAGGGGTCGAACCGCTCCCGCTACCAAAGAAACTGCACGCCGAACTCCTCGTCTTTGACCCATGTAACGCGACAATTATTCATCATCGTTGATTGCGTACCCTCTGCATCCTTCATGAGTAATTCGATGCTGAGGCCCAGCACCATGCCAGGCAGTCCGCGGATGCGGCAGCCTTCCTCACTCAGATCCAACACGACCCCATGGCCGGTTATGATAGGGAATACCTCTATGGTTCGATATTCGACGGGACAGTCGACCGCAAGGCGTAAGGCTTGTCTGCACTCATTTGGAATATACATGGAGATAGTATAGCGTACGATTCCACGGATCGCAGAGCTGACGATCGAAGATTCGAGCGTCTCTTCGCAAGCGCGACTTGACTGGAGTGTCAAAAAACGGGACAACAGTGGCCTGAGAAATCAACGCTGCCGGCTCATCACCAGCGCTTGGCATGGTTTTAGCCGAACACTGATCGACACAATGTAGTCATGATGGCCATAGACGTACGTCCCACCCTCTATCTTTCACGTCTTCTCCCCGATCCCGTCATGGCCATCGTGCGGGGGCACTTCCAACTGGTGCAGGAACCGGTCGATGAGTTACCTGCTCCGTCGGCGCTTCGTGAGGGACTGTGCCAAGCAGACGCCGCGATCGTGACCCTGGGCGACCGCATTGACGCCGAGTCTATTCATGCTGCCACCAGACTAAAAATTCTGGCGAACTATGCGGTCGGATACAACAACATCGATCTTGCAGCCGCGCGAGAGCGTGGGCTGATCGTGACCAATACGCCGGACGTCTTGACGGATGCCACGGCGGATCTCACCTGGGCTCTGATTCTGGCGACGGCACGCCGTATCGTCGAAGGCGATACTCTCGTTCGATCCGGCCAATGGACTGGATGGAGCCCTACGCAACTCTTGGGAGCGGACGTCTCGGGCAAAACGCTAGGCGTGATCGGCATGGGACGGATCGGGCAGGCGGTGGCCCAGCGTGCCGTGGGGTTTCGCATGTCGGTGCTCTATCACACCAGCCAGCCGATGGCCACCTCGTCTCTTCCTCGGGAGTGGGAACATCGATCGTTACACGATCTTCTGGAGGAAGCCGATATCGTCACGATCCACGTGCCTCTCACGCCCAGCACCCATCATCTGATTGGCTCACGGGAATTGGGATGGATGAAACCCACCGCATTCCTCATCAATACCGCTCGTGGCCCGATTGTGGATGAAGACGCGTTGGTGAAGGCCCTCACGACCGGCATCGTCGCCGGTGCGGGACTCGATGTCTATGAACAGGAACCGACCATCCACGCAGCGCTGGCGCAGTTGAAGCAGGTGCTGTTGCTCCCCCATCTGGGCTCTGCCACACGACAAGCGCGGGTGCAGATGGGCCTGGTCTGTTTGGAGAATATTCACGCCGTACTAGACGGACGTCCTGCCCCCAACGAGGTTCACTAACAGGCTGTTGACAAAGTCCGCCAGCGGCATGCTCGCATCGTTCAGATCCTCAACGGGGACCCGGCCGCCTCACCAACTCGGCGGCGCGCACAGACATGGTGCTCCTTATTCGTCGCACCGTGCGCCCCAGAGGGTACGCCTCCGGTCTTCACTCGCTGCGGCCTTGCTGGACGGCCTTTCTGAACAGCCTGCAGGCCATTCAGCTTTTATCAGTGCGCTCAGACCTGGCATCGCTTCTGGAGTCGTCAGCTAGTTTGCCAACAAACTGCTCACCCAGTCTGTCTGGTCTATTTCGTCTATCTGGTTCGTTGCGTTCGAGCAAACACAGGAGGCAGGCCGAATAGACCAGACAGGCCAAACGAACAAGACAGACTGGCGAGCGTTGTCAGCAGCCGGTTAGTTCGCGCAGTGGAGTGCGGTGGTCGGCTCAGCTGGGACCCTGTGTGCATGAGCCGATTCGAGTCGTTGCGGGACGTCGTGGAAGGTCGAAATCGATTCGTATATGACGGTAGCCTGGCTCCACTGTTCTTGGACTTCGTAGAGTAAACCAAGTTGATACCGAATGGCTTGCGCCTTGGCCCCCTGGCACTTCGGATCATTCAGCAGCCGCTCGAGCTGTGCACTCGCCGTCTGACATTCTCCTTGTTCCTTCAAACTGATGGCGATCATGAGACAGGAGTTCGAAAAAAAGTCGTGGCTCTGCATCGAGAGGGAAAATTCTTCCTTCGCTTCCTCCAGCAGCCCCATGTTCTTGTACGCTACGCCCAGCCTGTAGCGAGTCGCATGGTCAACCCCGCCTGTGGGCGCTACAGATGCCGAAATGTCAACGGCAGGCACAGGACCCTCCGGCATCAGCGCCGCCACCTCTGGTTCCGTGGGCGGTGCCAGTTCCGATTGGGCGGGTGCCGGCTCTGGCTTGGCGATTGAAACATGCTGTTCTTGCAGCTGGGTCATCGTGGACGTCACCGTCTGAGCATCGTCTGGAGTCGCATGGGCGATCGAACAGGTGTCTGGTGGGACTGGGCTCGCTGGAATCTCCGCTGTCGAAGCCGTCGCAGTTCGGGAAGGAGCCGAGGCGGACGTGTCATCCACTATTGCGCCACGCATAAGAGCCGCCAGGGTCTTGGCCGTCGGACTATCCGGTGCCAGCAAGACAACCTTCTCAAACAGTTCCTCGTGCACCGTCGGCATGCCAGGCTCGGGATGCTTCAGCAAGAGCTCGATGGCCTTGCCATACTTCAGCACCGCGTTGGCCACATCCCCCTTCTCTGCATAGAGCTCCCCGTAGAGTTCGAGCAGCGCGACGGAATGTGGTTCGACGGCTAAAAAATCTGTAATCAGCCGTTCGGCTTGCACATAGTCTTGTGCCCGCAAGGCCGCCCCAGCCAGGTAGCGATATTCGCCGAGCGCCACCTGCAAATCTCCACGATGGAGATGCAGCTTGGCGAGCAGTTGGCAGACTTCCGGATTTCCAGGCTCTTTGGTCAACAATTGATTGAGGATGGCCTCAGCGCCGGCAAACTGTTTCCCCTCGATACGGCGAGTGGCTTCTGACAACAGATCGAGCGGCTCTGGACTCTTGGGCTGGCCTCCGACAGGACCCGCGCCTGGCCTGGCGGCGGGGATAGAACTCCCACCGGTCTTTTTGAAATGTTCGATGAACTGGGTGGCCTCACTATTGGCAGGGTCGATCCGCAAGACGGCTTGATAGGCCTCCTTCGCCTCAGCATGGCGTTGCTGTGCCGACCGCTCCCGCCCTAACTGCAAATAGACGGTCGTGGCTTCGTCCTGTTTGTTTTCTTGCAGGCATAATTCCGCGACCCGCTGCTGGGCATCCAGATTCGAAGGATCATGACTCACGATCTTCTTGTAGATGTCCAACGCCTCTTTACTTTTGCCCGCTTTGAGATAGTGTTTCCCGAGGGTGAGATAATCTTGAACCGCACTACTCAACAGTCCGCGTTCGGCGTTGAGGTCTCCCAGGTACTGGTACACATCATACCGAGAAGGATCGAGCTTCAGGATCTTCTTGAATGTGGCGATCGCCTTGAGGGTGGCTCCTTCAGCGCGGAAGGCATTGGCGGCCTGCAGAAAGGATGCGACGGCATCGTTGGTGGCTTGGCGCTTGAGGTGTAACTCCCCGATTGAATTGAAGATACTCCCATCGCCCGGCGACTCGGCGGCGAGCTTCTTCCATTCGGTAATGGCGGCGTCAAACTGACCTCGTGACGCAAAGAGCTGGGCACTATGCAACACCTTACCGCGGTCGATCGCCACGTGAGCCCTCCCCAACGACAAACGCTAACAGTGACGATGAGCCTTGTCAACGAAATGGGGCATTCAGCCCGCGAGAACAGCGGGGCGGGAGAAGGGAAGCAGAGAGTGACGCGTATCTCGTGTAAGTGTTTCGAGTTTCATGTTTCTGGTTTCAAGTTGGTTGAGTCGCATTGGTGAATTTCAGAGGTCGAACTTGAAACTTGGAACCT
>JAWXBV010000024.1:0-22933 GCA_034440335.1 Nitrospirota bacterium
ACGCGAAATGAGTCGACCGTATCACCGACGCGAAGGGTCGTGGAAGAAGGCCGTCCACGTCTCAAGCCCACGCCCCCTTCTAGCAGGTCGATGAAACCGCGCACCCGCCACAGCCAGTTCCATGCGTACCAACCATTGTCACCGCCGATTCTCTCAATGCATTTGAAGACGACGTCAGGCTGCGCGTCGACGGTCAACGTCCGCGAATCGACCAGGCGTGTGCCGAACTGCACACCCCCCCACGATGGCAATTTGCCCGATGAGGAGAGCGCATCGGACCAGCGCGTTGCCGCGAAATGCGTCTCTTCATGGGCTAAGGCTCGGTGAATGGCCGCATCGATTCCCATCGGACGTACAGAGAAGGTTGTGAGCGCGGCATTGTCCCGCACCACCGTGACATGGACGATGCTCTCAATAATCGCTCGCCCGATGCGGGCGTATAATGGCGTGATCAATCCCAGCCACAGAGCAGACAGCCAGGGGGTGAGGACCGGCACGGGGATGATCAGGGGCTGTAGCCCGCGTTGACGTCCGTATGCACGCATCATGTCTGCGTAGGATACTTGGTCCGCACCGCCGAGCTCGTACAGGCGGTATTTGGAAGTGGGAATCCGAAGCGCTTCCACCAGGTAGTCCAGCAAGTCGTCGATCGCGATGGGCTGCGTTTTCCCCTTGCACCATCTCGGTGTGAACATGACCGGCAGGCGCTCCACCAACGCGCGAATCAGCTCAAACGAGGCGCTGCCGGACCCAATCACGGCTGCCGCGCGAAACTCACACACGGGCAGGCCCGACTGCCGCAAGATATCTCCGACCTCGTGCCGACTGCGCAGATGTGCCGAGAGCTCCTCTTCGTCGCTGCCCAAGCCTCCCAGATAGACGAGGCCCTTGACACCCGCTGCTTTCGCCGCTTCGCTGAAGTTCCTCGCCGCCTGCCGGTCTGTTTCTTCAAACGAGCCGGTCGAACTCATGGAGTGAACCAGGTAATAGGCCACGTCGACTCCGCGCAACGCGGAGTCGAGACTCGCTCGATCGAGAACGTCACCCGCGACCACTTCCGTCGATGGACTGACCTTTGGCTTGAGAAATTCTGGACGCCTGGCGAGGCAGCGCAAGCGGTACCCCTGATCCTCCAACGACGGCAGGAGGCGCCCTCCGACGTACCCGCTGGCACCTGTGAGAAGAATGAGGGACTTCTCCGGGATTGAGGCTGGGTTCGAGGTCGATTCGGTCTCCACCATGGTTTCAGGCTCATTCACGTCAGACCTCCTGCCACGACTTGGGCACTCGGAGGGGGCGCGATGCCGCCCCCCCCCTCCCATCACGCAACTATTTCTTCTTCATACTTTTCTTGATGAGATCACGGGTGGCCAGGTATTCTTTGTTGTCAGGCTCCGAAGCCAACGCCTTCTCGATGGAGACCATTGCCTCGGCGTTCTTCTCAATACCCATCGCGACTAATGCCTGCATGAATGCATCACGGCCTGCTTGCATGGCTTCATCGGAAATTGTCTGCGCCGATTTCGCGCAACGGAACCCGAGGCCGACCCCATAGGAGTTATTCTCCGGCTGATTCCAGAACCGATGACTCGTATGGAGAGACGTTTCCGGCGCGAGCCAGGAACCGCCTCGCAGCACCCTGACCGGGCCTTGATTGGCAAAGTTGTAGCCCTTCTCGGCGCCAGGCGGATTCAAGGCAGGGCTCGTCTTATAATATTTCAGGTCATACCAATCCTCGACCCATTCGAAGACGTTTCCTGCCATGTTATAGAGTCCGTAGCCACTCACGCCTTCGGGATAGGAATCGACAGGGGTCGTACGGCCAATGTTCTGGCCATAGTTGGCTTTCTTCTGGTCGAGTGTATGGCCCCAGGGGTAATGGTTGTCGCCTTGCGGACCCTTGGCCGCACGCTCCCATTCCGCTTCCGTCGGGAGCCGCTTGCCTTCCCACTTGCAGAATGCGCTCGCGTCAGTCCAACTCACGCCGACCACCGGATGACTGGCCTTGCTGAGGCGAGGATCGTCCCAATAGGCCGGCGCCGGGTGACCAGTGGGTTTCATAAATTCTTTGTACCGTGTGTTCGACGCTTCAAATTTGTCGATCAGATAGGCATCGAGCACGACCTGGTGCTTGGCTTCATCTGAATGTTCGTTGCTCCCCATGGTGAACTCGCCCTTTGGGATCAGCACCATGTCCTTATCGTTACCCGGCATCTCCGCCGCTGTTGCGGCGGAGATGGCTCCTGCCATCAATGCCACCCCCAATCCGATCTGAAGCACTCTGTAACTCCTCATAAGGCACCCCTCCCCTTGGTTTTGGAACACCAGGAATCCCCTGGCGCTGCATGCATGCTAGTCAATCGTTCGCTAAAACACAATTCAAATACTGTGCAGTTTTGCCGGATGAGCCTTCATTGGCTCTTGCCGGGCTCCTCGATTGCTCAAAATGACGGAATCGACCATCTCGCCGCATTGCACACAGCGTTGGGCGGCAAACTTCGTCTCGCCGATGCAGAAGAGTAAATCCATGGCGAAGTCTGGCACGAGGAGTCCGCCGCACCTCGCGCACGTCGATTCATATTGAACCGCAGTAGAGGCTGTGGATCCCTCTACCTGCTCAGCTGTTGTTGTCTTCGAGAATGCTGTTGCCATAATGACCTCCATAGGTTTCTAGTTCACAGTATGTACAATGTATGTCTAACGTATAAGCCATATTGTCCAACGTGTCAAGTGTTACAGTGAAATATATTTGACAAACATTGGACGCAGTATTACAATGGGAACGTAAATATGAATACACATAGAATTCATAGAGTTGCAAAACTGACCGGTCTCTCGAAAGATGTCATTCGTGTCTGGGAGAGACGATATGGGCTTGTCAAACCTTCACGGAGCTCCAATCGCTATCGCGAATATAGCGACGAAGAGGTGGCACTCCTTCGTTTTGTAAAGAACCAGATGGAGCAAGGCGCCACGATCGGTTCACTCGCAACAGAGGGACACGATTCGCTTATTGCGCGTATGCGTATCGCAATTCCAATTTTCGAAGAGGGTCAGAAGCCTCATGAGCGTCTGTTAGACGATTTGATGGGATCGCTCGCCCCGCTCGATAAGGCAGGATTCGAGCGCAGACTGAACGGCGCAGTGGCCGTCATTCCATTCGATGAAGCTATCCAGCGGATTCTGCTTCCACTGCAACGACGAGTCGGTGAGCTGTGGCACGAGGGCCGATTGAATATCGGCGTCGAACACTATGTGACGAAGATCGTCCAACAGAAATTGTTTTCGGTCATGAATCAACTTCCGGTGAATGAATCAGGTCCACGAATCCTGATCGCCTGCCCGGAAGGCGAAACACATGAGATCGGCGCCCAAGCCGTGGCCTATATCGCAGCGATCAGAGGTTGCCACGTGTACTACCTCGGTCCGAACCTTCCAAATTCAGATCTCGTGATCTTCTGCGAGACGATCAAGCCCGATCTCGTACTGCTATCTCTCACTGAGGTAAGGCCCGAAGCCGTTGCGCTCCAACAACTCAAGGATCTTGAGTTGTTGGCCACTCGCTGGTCTGTGGCTGTAGGCGGCCAAGGGGCCCGTGCCATGGGAGATCGCCTTCGTGATACCAAGATCGAACTGCTCGATGACATCACCGCACTCCACAACCGCCTAACGAATCTGCTTTCAACCAGCATGCACGCCGCTCATTTCTCGTAAACAACTCGCGCAGCCGCATATACGCGCCGTTCATCCTACGCAGGGTCCAGCAGCGTAAGGGGCCGTTTGCAGGAGAAGGGTCGTTCTCGCTGAAGATCATGGGGGAGTTGTCGGAAGAGCAAGCACCGACCTCGATAAATAAAAATTGCCTGGAAACTTCCATGAGAGATTGGTGACAAGCGGTCGCCATTGGCATTCCCTATCGCCTATGGGTCGGTGATGGTGCAAGAGGCAATCCGGCCTCTCTCTCAGACCTCAACTTCCTTTGGCGCAGACGTAAGACCCATCATCCATTTCGTATCGCTGTAAGCCGATTACGGCTTCTTCTCATCACATCGTATTTATCTATAGGCTTGGGCGCAATTATCTATTTTTCGTTAAGGCTTGAGAGCCGTACACTGACAATCGTAGAAGGCGGAATGAATGAAGGTGAGCGATCATGAAAAACGCCGAATCACACAGTCATCGTGTTCTCATTATAGATGACAACGAGGACATGCGACAGGCGCTGAGCGATGCGTTGACACTGCGGGGATATCACTGTGTGGCGGCTGATCACGGAGGGTCCGCTCTCCGATGTTTAGATAGCGATCGGTTTCATCTGGTGATTTCAGATTATCAGATGCCCATCATGGACGGACTTCAACTCCTTGAGGCATTGAAGACACGTCGAATTCCATTTCCGCCGATCATCATGATGACCGGGAGTATGAGTGAAGAATTCCGGAGGCGGGCCCTTGAATTGGGCGCCTATGCGGTGATCTCAAAGCCCATTACGCCTCATGAGTTGGCAGTCTTGTCCGCACGCGCAATAGAGAGCCGCGTGATCGACCAGAGCGGACTCAGCGAGATGAGGAGTGAGTGAATCAACCATGCGTCGGGCACTCAGTGTCCATTGACTAGGAGGTGAACCCATGAGCCGAAGGGACAAGAACGGTGTGATGAGCAATACTGGTTCCATCAACGGCACTCCCTTGTCGGACCAACTGTCCGAATGGATTAATCGACGTGCCTATGAACTGTATGAACTTCGCGGGGGAGATCATGGGCACGATGCGGAAGACTGGTTCGAAGCGGAGCGGCAGATCAGAGCGGAAGTGGCAACCGGATCCGGAGGGGGGAAGTGATGTGTCACGCGGCACTAAGGCCACACATCGCGGATGCGGATTCCGATGCCGAATCCCGAATGCACACTCAACCCTGAGGTGTTCGCTATGAGGCGAACACCTGTGGCACAACGTGTCGGGGGCTACAAGATGCTTCCGCCGCGGTTCAGCGAGAGGGGCGCGAGAACGTTGTGTGTATACGAACCGGTCCGCAGCAGTTGGTCCGCCGATCCATTAGGCTCGGAGATGAAAGCGGTTATCTTGTTTTAGCGATCGACGGGCTGCGCGAACACAAAGAAGTCGTCATCCGAGGGGCAGTTACACTCAACGCACTTTGGAATCTACAAGAGAAAGGGAGGACGCACGCATGATGGGCAAATGGCTGGACGCCGTATTGCGCCACCACATGTTGGTCCTCATTCTGGGCGGCCTGCTGGCATGCGGCGGACTCTACGCATTCCACTCGCTTCCCATTGACGCCTTTCCTGACGCGACCAATACACAGGTTCAAATTCTGACTCAGGCGCCCGGACTTGCCCCGACAGAAGTGGAACGATTTGTCACCTTTCCGATTGAGCTGCAATTGATGGGCATACCCCGCCTGACCGAGGTGCGTTCGCAATCCAAATTCGCCCTGTCACAGGTGACCGTGGTCTTCGAGGACGGCATGGACCTCTACTTCGCGCGTCAGCTCGTTCTGGAACGCCTGGTGGAAGTGCGGGAACGACTGCCGGTCGGCCTGGACCCGGTCATGGCTCCGGTCACGACGGGACTGGGGGAAATTTATCAGTACTACCTCGACGTCCCCTCCTCACAGTCTCCGCCCTCCGATGAATCCTCCCTGACCGCGATGCGAACAGTGCAGGATTGGGTTCTACGCCCGCTCTTAAAGACCGTGCCTGGGGTGATAGAGGTTAATGCCATCGGAGGATTCGTCAAGCAGTACCAAATCCTGGTCGATGCGGCCAAGCTTCGGAAATACGATCTGGATTTCTACGACCTATTCAAGACCGTAGCCAGAAACAACCAGAACGTCGGCGGAAACATGCTGGAGCGCCATGCTGAGAAGTACCTCATTCAAGGAATCGGGTTGCTGCGCACGACAGACGACATCGAAGGCATTGTGGTCAAAGAAGCAGGTGGGACTCCAGTATTTCTCCGCGATGTGGCGGAGGTACAAGTGGGTCATGCAATCCGGCATGGCGCGGCTGTCCTCAATGGCGAACGGGAAGTCGTCGCCGGCGTCGTCCTGATGCTGCGCGGCGCGAACGCGAGGACGGTGGTTGAGGCGGTCAAAGAACGAATCGAAGAGATCCATCGAGGAGGGCTCTTGCCGGACGGCATACGCCTCATCCCGTTCTACGATCGGGGCGAGCTGGTGACGGCCGCGCTCGCCACAGTGCTGCGCGCCCTGATCGAAGGGGGACTCTTCGTGACGGTTGTCGTCGTACTCTTTCTCGGCCGGCTGCACAGTGCGCTGGTGGTGATCGTCATTCTGGTTGTCGCGCCGTTGGCGACGTTCATCGGCATGCGGCTGTTCGGACTCTCCGCCAACATCATGTCGCTCGGCGGACTCGCCATCTCGCTCGGCATGATCGTCGATCCCGCCATTATCCAAGTGGAAAACGTCGAGCGTCACGTCCATCGGATGGCGGAAGCGGTTCGGGCATCCGTTCCCGAGCGGCTTCGAATCGTACGGCAAGCCGTGCTCGAAGTGCGGAAAGCGAGCCTCTTCGGAGAATTGATTATTGCGCTCACGTTCGTTCCGGTGCTGTCGCTGGTCGGCATGGAGGGTAAGCTGTTCACGCCGTTGGCCTTGACGATCATGCTCGCGTTATTTGTCTCGCTCCTGCTGTCCTTTACGCTCGCTCCCGCGTTGTGCTTCGTGCTGATTCGGCGCACACCGCACCGGGACACGGCACTCGTCCGCTGGATCTCACGGGCCTATGAACCGGTGTTGCATTGGTCGATCGCCCATCGGCGGCTGGTGTTAAGCGCGGCAGCTGGCCTGTTCTGTTGTGCGCTGGCGCTAGTGCCCTTTCTGGGAACCGAATTCATCCCGATCATGGACGAAGGCGCGATCACGCCTCAGACCGTTCGTCTGTCGAGTATCGCGTTATCCGAGTCGATTAAAGTGGAAAAGCAGGTACACCAAGCCATCCTTGAGTTTCCTCAAGTCCGCCAGATTGTCGGCAAGATCGGACGATCGGAAATCGCGAACGACCCGCAGGAACCGAACGAAAGCGATCCCGTCGTCACCTTGCATCCGCGCGATACCTGGCCGACCTACCGGAGCAAGACAGAGCTCGTGGATGCGATGCGGCGGCGGCTGGCGCAGATTCCAGGAGTCTCCATTCTCATGAGCCAGCCGATTCAAGGGCGGGTGGACGAATTGATTTCCGGAGTCCGGACGGAAGTGTCGATTAAAATCTTCGGAAACGATCTGGAGGTGCTACGCGACAAGGCCGCGCAGACGGCGTTGGTGATGAAAACCGTCGAGGGCGTGCGGGACATCAAAGTCGAGCAGATTACCGGGCAGCCCTACCTGAACGTGACCATCGACCGCCAAAAGATCGCCCGGCATGGTCTGAACGTGTCGGATGTTCAGGACGTCATCGCCTCGGCAGTCGGGGGGAAAGCCGCCACCTACCTCTACGAAGACGTGCGCCGATTCGAACTGATCCTCAGGTTGCCGGAGAGTCAGCGTAACAGTGTCCAAGCCATTCGAGACATTCTGGTTCGAGATTCGAGCGGCGTGGTCATTCCACTCAGCGACCTGGCCACCGTCGATGTGCAAGACGGCCCGGTACACATCAGTCGCGAGCATGCGCAGCGGCGCATCTTCATCGGTTTCAACGTCGAAGGGAGAGACATCGGAAGTGTGGTCGAAGAAGGTCAACGAAAGCTGGCCAAACAAGTCCATCTGCCTGACGGGTACAAAATCGTCTGGAGCGGCGCGTTTGAAAATATGCAGCGCGCCATGGCCCGGCTGCAACTCATTGTGCCGGTGACGATCGTCATTATCTTCTTTCTGCTCTTCACGACGTTCGGCTCGGTGCGCGCGGCGGCACTGGTGCTCATGAATTTGCCGTTGGCGCTGATCGGCGGCGTAGTAGCCCTCTGGGTCACCGGGCAGTACGTGAGCGTCCCAGCCTCGATCGGGTTCATTGCGCTGTTCGGTGTGGCTGTGCTCAACGGAATCGTGTTGGTCTCCTACATCAACCAGCTCAGAGACGAGGGGCAGACGAAAGAAGAAGCCGTGATCAACGGATGCCGGATGCGACTCCGTCCTGTGTTGATGACGGCGCTGGTGGCGCTCCTAGGGCTCCTGCCTATGGCGTTTGCCCAGGGGGTCGGGGCCGAGGTGCAACGACCGCTGGCCACTGTCGTCATCGGCGGGCTCGTCAGCAGCACCTTCCTCACCCTCATCGTGCTGCCGGTTGCGTATCTCTGGTTCGGTGCCAGCGAAGAAACACGTGCAGTTTTTCCAGTGGAAAGGAGAAACAGTGATGACCAAGAGCCGTCTCGCGCAGCGTAACGTGTATTGCCTCATCCTCTTAGTCGTGGTGTTGTGCTGGCCCAGTGGCCTCTCAGCCGGCCCTACGGGCGACCGACTCGATGAAGAACAAGTTGTGCGGGTCTATCGGGATGTCGTTCCGGCCACCGTGTTCCTGGCCTCCTCCTACACGACCGGCAACGGTCGCAGTTCAGCGATCGGCTCAGGGTTCATCATCGATGAGGCCGGTACGGTCTTGACGAACGCACATGTGGTCGACGGGGCTCACACCGTCATCGCGAAATTGTACGATGGGCAGCGTGTGAAGGTGGAGGTGCTCGGCATCGATTCCTACAGCGACGTGGCCGTACTCAGGTTAGTGGGAGTGACAGGCAAGCTGCCGTTCTTGCGTCTGGGCACGTCTGGTTCGCTCCGCATCGGGCAAAAAGCCTTGGTGATCGGCAATCCTTTCGGGCTGGGCTTCGGCCTCTCCACCGGAATCATCAGCGGGTTGGATCGATTTCCGACGGGCCTCTCGATCAGCGATCCTCGCGTGCCGCTCATTCAGACGACCGCCCCATTGAACCCAGGCGACAGCGGCGGGCCGTTGGTGAACTCTGAAGGCCGCGTCGTCGGCATTACGACCGCGATGATGATGGGCACACAGAATATTGGGTTTGCCGTTCCCGTGGATATCGTCAAAGAGGTCATCGGGGAACTGAAGGCAAAGGGACAGGTGAGTCGGCCTTGGCTTGGTGTGGGCGGCAAGTTTGTGACGGATGAGATCCGTGAATTGTTCGTCCTGCCGCTTACTGACGGGCTGCTGGTCGGAGAAGTGTATCCGGGTGGCCCTGCTGCAGTAGCCGGCCTCCAGGCGGGGGCCATCGATGTCACGGTGGCCGGCGAGCCGTGGATCATGGGAGGAGATTTAATCGTCTCTCTCCAAGGACAACCGTTTCGAAAGACAGAGGATCTCATCTTGGCATACAAGACTTTCAAAATAGGGAGACCGTCTCTGTCGAGTTTATCCGTGACCGGATCAGGCAGCGGACATCGATCGTGATAGGTGAACGGCCTCAAGGGCCGACCAATATTACGTCCTCGCATTCCGGAAGGGTCTCGCCGGCACCTCAGTCATGGTCACACAAAGGCTCGCCACCAAGGGAGTGAATACTGTGAAATGCAAGAACCGGCATGGAAGAACATCCCTCACGAAGGAAAACGGTCAAACGTCAGATCTGTCATACTGTCATAGGGGGAATCGGCTGAAAGATCATGCAATCACTTCAGTTACGGGGAGCAACCGTTCCAGTCACCTTAACCCAATAGAGGGCCTTATGAATCAGATGCGTCAGGTTCTGGCAGTAGTGGTACTCGCGGTCGTGGGCCTAGTGGGCTGCGCACACGAATGGCGCTCGATGGAAGACCCACATCCTGCCACGGTGGCAGACATGAAGGGAGTCTTGCGTGACCAATGGTCCAGACACCTCTTTTGGATTCGGAATGTCGTCTTGGACAACGCGACGAACGATCTCAGGTCGCGGGATTTTGCAGAGAAGGCCGTGGTGGCCAACGCAAGAGAGCTTGCGAGGACGTTTAGGCCGTTTTACGGCGAAGCGGCATCCGAGAAGCTCTTTACCCTACTCGCCGATCACTATAGTGCGGTCAAAGAATATTCCGAGGCCACCGTGGCCAGGAATACACGCCGGCAGGATGCGGCTCTGGCTCATTTTTCCTCGAATACCGACGAGATCGCCGCATTTCTCAGCGGCGCCAATTCTCATCTCCCAAAAGACACTATCCGAAGTCTGTTTGCCATTCATGTGGACCATCATGTTGCTCAAATCACCAAGTTTCAAGAAAGAGATTATGTCGGGGAGGAAGAGCTCTGGCCGGTGATGCAGCATCATGTCTATGTGATTGCCGATGCGATAACGACCGCATTGGCAAAGCAGTTTCCAGCGAAGTTTTCATAACCGATACGTATACCCTTATGCGCGGGCAGGAAATTCTGCGCTGACGAGCAAGGACGACGCATGCAACAGACGATAGGGGGAGGACATCACGATGCAACTATACTTGGACACCGCGAATGTCAAAGAGATTCAAGAGGCCGCAAGCCTTGGCCTCTTGGACGGTGCGACGACACCCCCCCCGCTTGTGACGAAAGAGGGTGAGGCCCGTCTCTGGGCAAAGAAGCCGTCTTGGCAGTCTCGGGCCGGGTAGATGAAAGAGCCTCTGGGGTTGGCGGGTGAGAGAAAAGGAGCGAATGCTGTGAGAGGCAAGAACGGCATGGAATGATTTCCGTCAAACAAGGAGAGCCACATGACCGATCTGATGGGTGAGGCGTCAATGCGCGTCAAACATATTTTTCATCCGACTGATTTTTCTCCGGCCAGCATGGCGGCGTTCGGTCATGCGCTGAAGCTGAGCCTGGCCATGGCGAGCGATCTGACGATCATGCACGTGGATTCCGCGAAGGCCGACCCGGACTTTGAAGACTATCCACGAGTGCGAGCCACGCTCAGCCGATGGGGCATTCTACGGGAAGGTGCGACGAAGGAGGATCTCGTGGCGCTCGGCCTTGGCGTGCGTAAGATTCTTGCGAAGGCAGACAGCCCTCTCACGTCGATGCTCCAGTTTCTCTGGCGTACACCCACCGACTTGATGGTCTTAGCCACCCATCCGAAAGACACACTTGGGCAGTGGCTATCCGACCCGGTCGGCCCTTCCATGGCCCGCAAATCTCGCACCATGAGCTTGTTCGTGCCGGATCAATGCAGCGGGTTTGTCGCTCTGGACACTGGAACGGTCTTGATGCAGCGGATTCTGATCCCTGTCGATCATCGCCCGCATCCGCAAGCGGCGGTGGACGCAGCGTGCCATCTTGTCGGCGCGCTTGGCGTTCAGGATGCAAGGTTCGAACTCTTGCATGTGGGAGCGAAGGCGAACATGCCGAGCGTGCGGCTGCCACAGCGGGAGGGATGGTCTTGGCATCAGAGCGTCACCGAGGGTGTCGTGGCCTACGAGATTCTTGAGGTGGCCGGATGGCTCCAGCCTGATTTGATTGTGATGGCCACTGAATGGAGACATGGGTTTCTGGACGCCTTGCTTGGCAGCACGACTGAGCGGGTCCTGCGACAGACCACCTGTCCGCTTCTGGCGGTCCCGGTCGATGTATCGCTCGCACCGATACGCCTGCCTGAGAGTTCATAGTTGGGCGAGAAAGAACAGCCACAGATGGGGCCTGCGTACGATTACGATCTATTGTGCATCGGCAGCGGTCCGGCCGGACAACGGGCAGCAGTGCAGGCCGCCAAACTGGGCAAGCGGGCAGCGATAGTCGAGCGTGGCCATGTCGTCGGTGGAGCCTGTGTCGATACCGGGACGATCCCGAGTAAAACGTTCAGGGAAGCCGTCCTTTCACTTAACGGACGAGTCTTTCCAGATAGCCACAAGACGCGGTCCAGATCGGCCGTCCGTCCATCCGCGCAAGAATTGCTAGCCCGAGTTGAGGAAGTTGAGCAGCGCCAAGAGGACCTCATCGCAGAACAGCTTCGACGCAACGGTGTGACGGTCTTCAATGGAGAGGCCAGCTTCAACGATGCACACACGGTGGTCGTCCGGTCCGACGAAAAGTCTGCTGTGATCACCGCGACCAACATCCTAGTCGCGGTTGGAACGACTCCTGCCCCACCTCCCGGTGTGGCCTCAGAACCTGGCCTGGTGGTGACCAGCGATGAGTTGCTGCAACTCACATCGTTGCCGCGTCGGCTGGCCGTCGTCGGAGCCGGGGTCATCGGCATCGAGTACGCCTCCATGTTCGCCGCGCTTGGAATCGACGTGACGGTCATCTACAAGCGGGATCGCCCGCTGGAGTTCCTGGATCGTGAGATCGTAGACGAGCTCCTCTCGCAAATGCGGAATAAAGAGGTGACTTTCCGGCTGGGAGAGGCGGTGGATCGGCTGGAGATCGTGGAGGGGCCGCCTCGGCGCGTCGTGATGTTCTTAGAATCGGGGAAACGATTGGTCTCGGAGTTAGTGTTATTCTGCGCAGGACGGCAGGGTGCGACCGCTCAACTCAATCTCCCCGCGGCCGGGCTGAAAGCTGATGATCGCGGGCGTCTGATCGTTGATCGGGAGTATCGCACCCTTGTGCCCCATATTTTCGCCGCCGGCGACGTGATCGGCTACCCCAGCCTGGCCACGACCTCCGCCGAACAGGGACGGCTGGCAGCTTGTTACGCGTTTGGGGTGGAAGCCAAATCGATGACGCACTTTCCCGTCGGCATCTATTCCATTCCAGAGATTTCAATGGTCGGCGAGACGGAGCAGGAGTTGACCGGTCGGAAGGTTCCATACGAAACCGGAACAGCACGCTATCGGGAGATCGCGCGGGGCCACATCCTCGGCGACGACAGCGGCCTGTTGAAGATGCTCTTTCATCGAGAAGACCACCGCCTCCTCGGCGTACACATCATCGGGACCGACGCAACCGAATTGATCCACATCGGGCAAGCGGTACTGGGGCTCGGAGGAGGGCTGGACTATTTCTTGACGACGGCCTTCAACTATCCGACTTTGGCTGAGTGCTACAAGGTGGCGGCGCTGGATGCGTACAACAAACTGAATGCCTAGCAGGATGCTGAAAAAGTCCGCCAGCGGCGTTCTCGCATCGCTCAGAGACTCAATGAGAGTCTTCGGGAGTCGGAATCACTGGAGGGACTTTTCCGTTCGCCAAGACCTATTGTAAGGGCAAACGGCCCCACGAAGTGCGGTCCGTACCTCCTCGCCTCTTCGCTCGCTGCGGCCTTGCCTGCGGAACGGCGCGTCCCTGGGTCAAGAGGCTGTCTTGGCAGACTCAGGGCGGTCGGGTGGCATAGCCGCCGGGGTTGGGTGGGTGAGAAGTCTGGCCTTTTTGAGCATCCTGAGGCAATTGTACATCGGCGCCGCAGGGAAGATCCTTTCGGCATTTCGGGCATTAACCGAGTTTTTCCGCAGCCTGCTAGGACCGGTTGGATGCGTCGCTCATGGCGTGACAAGCTGAACGGTGATCGATGAAAGGAAGCCGGCGATTCTACTCGAGAAGATTCTGACGGGCCGATTCGACAATCGCTATGACGAGTGAGTGTGTGAGTCGGCGTTCCACCGTGATGGCTTCGACCGGCGTTTATCGTGATGCTCTGAATCATGCTCAAGCCCGCTCCTGGCAATGACATTGTTCAAAATGTGTTATGTTCGACCATCTTGGTTTCGTGAAAACACTTTAAAGAGCCTAGAGGTTCTCCGGTCTCTGCCGAGGAGGATTTGGTGGCACGCTTCACGCAGAACTTGGGACAGAGAATCCGCACCCTCATCCAACGAGAGAAGGGACTGGATGAGATCGCGATCGACGACCTTGCGACCTCGATAAAACTTCGGTCCTGGGAAGCGGTCCAAATCCCCGAACGCCTGCGTTTTTTTTCACGCCTTGCCGTTACGCTGGTGCTGCTGTTTCTCTTGCTCATTGTCTTCGTACCCTGGACCCAGACGATTACGGTCAGCGGGCAACTCTCCGCCTATAGGCCCTCCGAACGTCCACAAGATATTGAGGCGCAGATCACCGGACGGATCAAGAAATGGCACGTCTTTGAGGGGGTGTCGGTCAAGCAAGGCGATCTTATTCTTGAATTGGATGACTACGATCCCAGCTTCATGTCTCCGGACCTCCTGTCTTTCCTGGACCAACGACGCCAGGCACAGGACCAAAGTCGTCAGGCGGCGCTCGCGCGTGTCAAACAACTGGATAAGCGGATCAAGGAGATGCAGAACCTCATCAAGTCTGCGGTTCCCTCCGCCCAGGCGCGTGTGATCGAATCGGAAAACAAGGTGCGGGAAGCCTACGAGAAGGTCGAAGCGGCAAAAATCGCCTTCGCGACAGCCGAGTTGAACATGGACCGGCACAAACAGTTAGCGGAACGAGGCCTCGCCTCGCAGCGCGAACTTGAGTTGACCATCCAGTCGGCGCTCGCCACCAAAGCCGACCTGGCCGGAGCCCAGGCCGGCCTCACGGGCGCGGAGCAAGCCATGAAGGCCCTCAGCTTCGGCCGCGACCAGGTCAGCACCGAAGTCCTCCAGCGATTGATTGACGCGGAAGCGGCCCGCGATGGCTCCGTCGGCGAGGTGGCGAAAGCCACCGATCAACTGGCCGATGTCTCATTGCGAATATCCAACGCTGTGCAACGCCGGCTTGCCGGCCGCATTCTCGCCCCGACCGATGGCACCGTCGTGAAGATGGCCCAAGCCGGGACTGGTGAAACCGTCCGTCCCGGAGACAAGCTCGTGAGAATTTCTCCGGCGAGCGAGGACAAAGCCATCGAGATGACGGCAGACGGGATCGACGCCCCGCTCTTGAATGTGGGCCGTAAAGTCCGCATCTTATTCTATGGGATCCCGGCCATTCCTCTCCCGGCCTGGCCGGAGATGATGGCGGGCACCTATGGTGGAGTGATCAAGGTCGTCGATCAAGTCGATGACGGCAAGGGAAACTTTCGTTTTTGGGTGGTCCCAGATCCCGATGATCGGGCCTGGCCTCCACAGGAACATGTCCGCCAGGGAACCAAGGCCATGGGATGGGTCATCTTGAACCGAGTTCCCTTGTGGTACGAGCTCTGGCGGCGCTTCAATCTCTTCCCTCAAGACTATCAGGAGCACTCACCAAGCCTCATCGACACCCTCTTGCCGAAAGCAGGGCGAGGTGCGAAGTAAGCGCGGCCTGGCAGGTTCTGGTTCATCTCAGATTATCCGCATGACCACCGACATCGTCGTGTCGCGCATGGTCTGGCTCTCGCAGTCATTGCTCATCTATCTGACGAAAGGAGCGTGTCCCATGAATTCCAGTCGCTACCTCCCAGTCGTTCTGCTCCTGGGAATCGTTGGGTTGTGTTCCCTCCCTGCCTCGGCAGGGGACCAGATGCAGTCAAGACCGCTTCCCCCGATTCCCTTAAGCGTGGATGAGATACATGCCTGGATCGATCGCACACACCCACTCCTCAGAGGCGCAGGTACGGAGAAAATGATGGCACGCGGGAAAATGCTCAAAGCCCTGGGCGCCTTTGAGCCAACCCTCATCAATGATACGGAACTTGAACGGTTCATCTCGAGTTCAGATCCAGGCAGAGGCACCCAAACCGCCGGCTTCAACGACACGCTCATCGAAGCCCGCCATCCCTTGGGGTTTCGCTATAGCGCCGGGGTCCGTCAAGCCATCGGCAATGCGACTATTCCCGACCTTTCATTCGGCGGAGGCAACAATCAAGTCCTCCTCGGAGGCTTCTTCCCACTCCTCAGAGGCCTCATGACGAATCCTGAACAGGCTGAACTCCAGCGATCCGAATTGGCCGATCCACGAGCGGAGGTGCAAATCTCCCAAACGAGACAGGATCTGTTCCTCGCAGCCGCGACACAGTTTTGGGATTGGGTTACCGCAGTGAAGCTTGCGGACGTGCAGCGCCGGGCCGTGGGGGTGGCAGAAGATCGGTATCGACAGGTCGAAGGCCGCGCCAAGGCGGGAGCCATCGCGCCGCTCGATGTCGTCGAGGCCAATCAGGAAGTTCAGCGCCGACGTGAGGTGGCTATCGCTGTGCAGCGATTGGTGGAGCAAGAACAACTGAAGCTGTCCCTGTTCCTTTGGGAGAATAACTCCCCCGTCGCCCCGCCGCTGGATCGAGTCCCGGATTTCCCGTCGCAGATGCTGATGCCGACGTCTGACACCATCCAGGCCCAAAAACTCCAAGCTACGGTCGATCGCCCGGAGATCAAAGAGGTCGGTATTGAAGCAAAACTCAACGATATCGACCTGGAACTGGCCAAAAATACTCTCCTCCCCAGTCTGGATGTGGAGGCAGCGCCGGCCCGTTCGCCGGAGAAATTCGTCTTGGGCCTCGGCTACCGCTTTGGGGTAGAACTCAAGATTCCGCTCTTCCAGCGGAGGGGCCGCGGGGAAGTCCTGGAAGCGCAAGGCAAGGCGGAACGATTTGTTCTCATGCAGCTGTTCCGCGAACAACAAGTGATCGTCGATGTGGACAATGCCCTCTCTGCCATGGAGCGAGCGAAGGAGCGGGTAGCGGTCGCAGCTGAATCGCTCCGCTTGGCCAAGACGCTCGAAGAGGGGGAGCGCTTTCGGTTTAGCCTGGGGGCAACCAGCGTTCTCTTCGTGAACTTGCGGGAACGAAATTCAGTCGATTCGGAAAACCAGGTTATCCGCGCTAAAGCGGACTATCAGAAAGCCCAGGCTCTGTACCAATGGGCCATCGGAGCGTGGGCGCCGCCGCCGTTCGCGACACCCATCACATATCGTACAAGAGGCTGATGGAGAAGAAGTAGATATTTCTCTGTGCTGCTGTCGCATCCGAGAACGATGCGTCCGATCCCATACGCGGCTCATCCCGACTCTGACTAGACGGGGTGACAAGAGGCGGGACCAAGCTGAGGAAGAAGACGGAATCCGTGCAAAGCCAGTCCGGTCACCAACCAAACCTGTTTCAATCGATGCTCAGCTACCTGGGCGTCCTCTTTCGCTTGGAGCGACGGATTCTCGCCCTGATCCTGTCGTATTCGATTGCCATCGGACTCTTCTCGCTCATCGTCCCGCTCACAGTCCAAGAGCTCGTCAACACGTTTGCCTTCGCCATTCAGCCGGTCACGGTTGCGACACTCGCAGGGGTGATGGTGACTGGGCTCCTGTTTGTCGGAGCGTTTCGTGCCTTGCAGTTCTACGCCCTCGAGATCCTGGAGCGCCGGGTTTTCGCTCGCGTGGCCCTCGGCATGGCCCAGCAATTGCCCCATCTTCGACTTCTAGGGTTCCAGCCCCGCTCTGCCAATCACTTCATGGATGCGGTCTTTGTGCAACGGGCACTCTCGGTGCTCCTCGTTGACCTGATCAATGTCATCGTGGGCAGCGCAGTGGGCATGACGATCCTAGTATTCTATCATCCCTACTTCCTGCTCTATAACGCACTCATTCTGGCAGGGTTTACCATTGTCTTGTTTTTCATCTCGCATGGAGGACTCAAGGCCACCCTCGACATGTCGCATGCGAAGTATGAAACCCTGCACTGGTTGCAGGAGGTCTCTCGCAATCTGCTGCACTTCAAAGCCACGGACAGCCACGCGCTACTGATGCGAAGGACCGACGAGTTAGTCCACGCCTACGTCGAGACCAGACAAACCCGATTCGGTATTCTGATTCGCCAATACCTGGGATCGGTCGGCTGGCAAGCCGTCGCCCACAGCGGACTCCTCGCCACTGCCGGGTGGTTGCTGTCGATGGGCCAGTTGACGCTCGGACAACTGGTGGCCGCGGAAGTCGTCGTCGGCGGCCTCCTCCTGAGTTTCGACGCAGTGGTCAAACGGATGGGACACATTTATAACTTCTTGGCAGGCGTGAGCGAGCTTGATTTTCTCTTCTCGCTTCCGAAGGACCAGCCCTCCGCCACTCTGTCCGTCCCCTTGCCGGATCCAACCATTCACGGCATTCGGTTGATCTGCAAAGACCTCGCAGCCAGCCACGATGGAATGCCGCCGATCTTTGAGCATTTCAATCTTGACGTTGCCCCAGGAGAAAAGATCGGCGTCTACGCCGGTACGACGGAGGCCAAAACGGCACTCGCACGAATCTTGGCAGGCCTGGAAGCGCCGACCAGCGGCATCATCCGTTATAACGGCGTGGACCTTCGCCACCTTGGCCTTCAGGCGATCAACCGTTGTCGAGGGTTTATGATCGACTCCCAGCTCACACTCTTTGAGGGCACATTCGAGGATAATATCGTCCTGGGGCGATCCTCTATCCCCTACAGCGACATCCAGTGGGCGTTACGCTTCACCGAGCTGGAAGAAGACATCGACGCACTCCCGCAAGGACTCAAGACCCACATCCAAGCCTCCGGGACCATGCTTGCTCCGACGGACATCATGCGGGTCTTACTCGCACGGGCAATCCTGGCCCGTCCGAACGTTCTGATCTTTGACGGTATCCTCCACGACATGTCACCGGCCATTCGCGAGACCATCTTGCAGCGGCTCTGCTCAAAAGACGAACCCTGGTCGGTGATCTTTGTATCGAACGATCCAACGCTTACGTCACATGTCGATCGGCGAATTATTCTCGATTGAACAAAGAACGACAGCGTCCGCATCTCTGTTTCGACGCACACTGAATACTATCGCGAAGCCACGGCCAACAGTCGCCAAGTATATGGCTCTCTTCTTCCAGCGTTGGCCATCGACCTCATCCGCTGTGAGCCCCCATTCAATCGATACGGATCGCTACGGATTTCACTGACACACTCCCACCGCTGGACGGTCAGATTGAACGCGTTCCTGAGCGTTGCAAAGTGTGGATTGACCGAGGCCGGATCGAGCGCTTCCGAGAAGATCCGTTTCTTACACTCGACAATCAGCCCGGACATGGTGTCCACGAAAGTATCTGCAAGGGGAATGTCGAGGCTTCTCATGATAGATCGGTATTTTCTATCAATATGCTCTGAATTATCGATTTTACTCATTGCCAATGGCCGGATATCCTCCTTGCAAGCGCGCGGGATAATTTTCAGCAACGTTCACTTCACAATCATTAAGGAGGGCATGATGAGTGCGAAGAAGGTGTTCAAAATGGGGTTCCTGTCCATGATTGCCGTGCAGGACTGTTTGTGGCATCGCAGGGCCTTGCGACCGATGCGCACATCACGAGCAATAGCAAAGAGATGAAGGCTCATACAGGTGTGGTAGCCCAGGCATCTGAAGCGGCTGGGGTCGTGCAGGCTGTGTCGGACGACTTGAAGATGCCAGAGAGTCGTGCGTCGCAGCTGCGGGTGGTGGACTCCAGCGGGAAGGTCTATCTTCCTCACCCCGATGCAGACGAAAGATAGCAAAGCGTTCGTCGGGTATACGATGCCGACGAGCCGCTAATGCGTCGAGGGAATTAGACGGAGGAGGGCCACGCCATGCCTCTCCTCAGTCCTCACTCGGGCGGTGCGGGTGCGGTGCGACGATCTATCGGAGGCATTCAAGGAGAATCGCATCATAGTCGGGAGCAGACGACGCAGACCATCATCCAAGAACAACGCAAGATCACGATGGTGGAATTCCAGAAAGCGGAGGAGTCTCGGGAGAAAGCAGAGAAACAGCGCGGCATTGCCGACCGGGCCTGCCGCGAATCGGTGGGGCTCAGTGCGCCGGAGTTTGTGGACTGACGTCGCATCGAGGTGCAGAAAGAAATCGTGCAACATTCGCCCGCCGCTCTCACGGTCATCATGGGCCTTGAGCGCATCGGCATCAACATGCCGCCATTGGGCGCACCGAAATAAACAAGATGTCGAACCTCTTCGCCTCGAGACACGAGCAGGCGCATGCTCCCTGCCTGGCCGTGCGTTGGTCGTCCGGAGTCACCGGTCCTCACAGCCTCAAGAGAGCCATCATTCAACCAGAGCGCTTAGCCGGTAAAACTGCTCTGTAAGGAGGGAACTATGTATGACCGAATGACTGAGAATGTGAGACACATGTTTGCCTGGCTGGAACGTCTCGATCGGTTGGGCTATGTCTGTGTGGGGATCAGTCTCCTCTTGATCGGCATGGTCATGTTCGTCTTCGGGTGGCTGTCCTTCGCCAGGCATGTCCGAGAGGATTCAGTTCTCGACAGTAGCCTGACGCTGGTCAATACACTTTTGCTTGTCGTCATCTTGCTGGAATTGTTTCGAACCATCGTCAAATTCTTGGAAACCGACGTGCTTCGGGTGGAGCCCTACTTGGCGGTGGGAATCATTGCCTGTGTCAGGCGGATGCTCACCGCCAGCGCGGAGTTGGGCGATCTGCGCGGAGTGCCGACAGACTTTCTCGATAAGTATCTCAAGGACATGAGCCTCAATGCGGGCCTTGTGATCGTACTGGTCGTGGGAATCTTCATGCTGAGATCGAAACCTGTGCGTTCAGATGAACACGATCGTCCAACTCCGGTGCAGGGCTGAAGAAGACTAAACACAGGCCTTCTACAGCTTATGCGCATCAGCCTATCCCGTGCAGATCTGAGCGTTGAACGGCGTGGGTCATCCACTTCCCAGGCAGGCAGGGGCCGGAAAACACTTCTGCAAAATTTCCTTCAAAAACTCTACGTCTCGATATCCATAGTATCCGCACATGAAACGCTACAGAGGATGATGTAATAGAAGCCCGGCGGAAGCCGCAGAGCGATCTATGAACCGATGTTTCGTCCACTTCATCAAGTGGACACACTCGTCAGTTTACGGCGAGAGGTCCTGGCGGGCCGACTCAAAGATCGCCATGACGATCGGGTGTTGGAGTCGGCGTTCCACCGTGATGGCAAAGAAATGTTGTTTGACCGTATCTACTCGCCCGACAACCTCAACCTGATATTGCCGACGGATTTCCTTCTCCAGGACCGTCGGACCGGGAAAGATCCCGTAGCCTTCATGGCCAAACGCCTTCAAGGTGGCGCTGTCTTCAATCTCCCCGATGATATTGGGCTGGAGGTTATTCTTGACAAACCAGTCTTCTAGTCCGCGCCGCAGCATGGCGCTGGAGGTCGGCAGCAAGAACGGAGCGCCCTCCAACGATCGTGGGAAGTTTCGGCGATACCGCGCCACCAATTTCGCATGGGCGAAGAACGTCACGCCCGATTCTCCCATTGAATGGCTATAGGCCTGTACCTTGATGCTTGGAGGCGCCGCAGTGTCGGAGATAACAAGATCCAGCTTGTGAATCGCCAGATCGGCCAATAGGTGGTCCAGCTTCCCTTCCCAACACACGACACGGACGGCGCGGGATGCCTTGAACGCATATTTGAGCAACCGTGCGGCAAATAGCTTCGGCACAGCATCGGCGATGCCGACGACCAATCGAATGGGCTTCCCACTGCCACGCCCCTTTACCGTGTTCATCAGGTCCTGCCCCAGCGAGAAGATCTCTTCGGCGTATTTGAAAATGACGTGCCCCATCTCCGTCAACGCCAGATATCTGCCTGAACGCACAAACAGTTTCTCGCCGAGCGTGTCCTCCAGCAGCCGGATCTGCGTACTGATCGTCGGCTGAGCCAGACGCAACTCCTCGCAGGCTTTGGCCACGGTGCCATGTTTGGCCACCGACCAGAAATACAAGAGGTGATGATAGTTCAACCATTCCATGGCGCGGGAGGATACATCTGGATAACCAATGAGTCAAGGTCATTTTATCTATTTTTCAATGCTCCGGTTCGTTGCTATCGTGGTCTCGACAGTGCGGGCCGAAACGAAAACTGAACTGGAGGTGTTATCATGGCGACCATACAGACTATGCGCGTAATGCCGGCGCTGGTATTCACTGCGGTCCTGTTGAGCACGCCCGCGTGGGCCGATTTAGGCTCTCGATCTGGCGATCCGTCCATCCAGAGCCACCAACCCGCAACCTCGCATGAAGACCAACCCCATGGAGCGCAATCGACGCCCACGTATCGTGGCGGCCTGACGGTGGACTCGCTCAAGACAGGAGACCTCAAGTTGAAGAGCCTCGGAGGGGGAATGGATGGTCCACGCACGAGCGGCAATGCGCAAGCAACGTTCAATAGCATCAGGCCGGATGAACGCCAAGAGCATGACGTAAGAGGTAGCGGCGTTCCGCTTTGGCGCTGGTAAAGGCAGTTATCGAGATATATGCCGGAGGCGGACAATGCTATGCGACCCGCATTGTCATAAGAAAGGAGCATGACCATGGGAATTGAAGCTCGACAGAGCGTTCTCACTCATAGAATACTCGGGATGCTTGCCGATCAGCCCGGTCTTCCGCTGGACCAGCTTCTCGATCGTTGTCCGGATGCCACGTGGAATCAAGTCTTCATCGTGGTGGATCAGCTCAGTCGCACCGGAGGCATTCGACTGACTGCCAAGGGCAGGGGCAGATACCACGTGGAGCTTCAAGCTGCTCAGCATCGGACGGAAATCCATGAATAACGCGACGTCGACTCGGTGCATTCATCTTGTCCTGCGTTTTCTCAGAAGTCCATTAACGGGTGGTCAGAACGATGCCCCGAGGCGGCCCGCCTGGCCGGCGGTAATCCGCTATAGAACATAGGGCTTATCGAATACCTGGCCGAGAATTTTCTCGGCCCCATGAAAAATGGGAAGCATTTACAAAAACACAGTCAAGCGAGGTACCTTGGCGCACTCAAACAAAGGGAAAATCCATGAATAACGAACTACACCCACATGTATCCGATATGTCACTGAATCGGCGCAGCTTCCTCACAACCGTGGGCGTCGCAACTGCCGCCGGACTGATCGGGTCCGCCCTGGCCGGTAACCTCGCTTACGCCGACGCGTTGAGCAAGGAGCAGCGCGAGAAGATGACGCCTGATGAGATCATCGGGTACGCGAAGAAGGGCAATGAACGGTTCCGCGCTGGGCTGCGCAAGAACCGCGATTTCCTTCTCGAGCAAATGACCAGCGCCAAGGGCCAACATCCGGCTGCAGTTGTTCTCAGTTGCGTTGATTCTCGCGCGCCCGCCGAAATTATCCTCGACCTCGGTATCGGCGACATGTTCAATTCGCGCGTGGCCGGCAACATCGTCAACGAGGATATCCTCGGCAGCCTG
>JAWXBV010000025.1:0-12208 GCA_034440335.1 Nitrospirota bacterium
GCTCAATCTCAAGCTGGACAAATTTCATGGTGATTGGAACTACACGGTCCCGCCAGCACGAAAGAATACTTAGTCATGTTATTTATGCGCGAGGCCTAACCTTGCACTCCGACGGACGCCAGCCCCTCATGGCCTGTCGAGCGGTGCGCGGCATGGAAGTCACGGTTTTATGAGCACGGTGCGGCGGCGAGCCGCATCGGGACCGACGTGCAGCGCTGGGCGCGGTGGGTTCGGGCGGGGTTGGCAGGCGCGGAGGTGGAGGTGGAAGTTGGGTTGTGGAGCACGACCGGGCATGCGGAATGGGATGACCGGAATCGTCCTTCCGCCCTTGTACGTTGTGCCGCCCGTTTTCGCGCGGCCTGCGGTTGGCCGTGCAAGACGAATAAGTCCATACTCTGGCCTGACTCCAAACACAGTCAGATCACGGATGCAAGGTCACGTAGCGCCCGCAGTGCTTTCCCGGAGATGGTCTATCTGGTACGCGGGTCTGTCTGGTCGCACTCGTGCGTCGAACCAAATAAACCGGATAGACGAGATGGACCAGCTCCCGCCACGCACCGCGAAATGATTTTCTTCTTTCTCTCGTGGCCCGAATAAGTCAATAGTCATTCCTGCCCCAGAAATGTTTGACAGGTCAGGCGACGACTCCATCTCTTTCTCACATAAATAAGTCAAAACTCACGCCTGACCCCCATTCCAGGGCTGTAATACACGTGAAGGGTTAGGCGTAAGGGGTTGGCGGTGTGCGGTGAGGCGCAAGATCCAGATCAGGGCGAAGTATGGAATTAGGACAGGGTTTCGGCCCCTTCGTTTGTCCCCATGCGTGAGGAAATGAAAACTCTACGCGTGGCCCTATATTATCGAGGAGCCAGTTCGCGCGCGTGTGAGATCTCGCGTTGTCCAACAGGACGGACATGTGATGCTTCGAGCGTGATGACCGCTGCGGTTTTGCCTTCCAGCGTGGTGAACTCGACCTCGAACGCCTGGCCGTCGCGATAGATATGCACGACAGTTCCCACATCGCCTGCAACAAGGCCTTCAGCTGGAACAGCGGACCCTAACACGATGAGGTCATGTTCTTTAATCATGATCGTGGCTCCAGGTCCATTGGATAGGCTGTGACCACCCGCGGCCTATCGGCTCCCGTATCGACAACCCATACCGTGCGGATGAGCGGCGTCTGGCCAATTGGCGTGACCAGCGTACCGTCTACAATATACTGCTGTCCATGGCGAGATGTCATGCTTATTGTCAATGGGAAACGACAGACCATCTGGCGCAACGCTGCGGCCAATACCTCCCAGTCCTGCTGTTGGAAACCCATTACGGTGAAGAAAGCGGCCTTACTCTTTCCTGCCGGATGAGAGAGGTTCAGCAGATAGTCCCGCAGCTTTTCCAGTTCGACGATGCAATTGGCAGCGTTGGGAATAGTCATTGAGGTCGCAGAGTGAATGGTTTGGGTTTTCAGCTCGATTCATCACGTGGCGGTGAAGCCGTAGTCGGTGATGACAGGAACGAGCTTTGAGCCATTCTGCACAGATTGGAAGGGGGAGGAAATATAGGGCATTCGGCAGGCAGATAAACGACGCTTCATGAATGTCGCGATACGAGAGACACAGCTAGGAGCCTGTCCAGTAATCAAAGATGGAAATTTCAACGCATACAATATTTGAGCCGATCATCTCTCGAAGCTGAACGAACGCTCGCATGATGGCAATATTGACTTGGATGGCGCGCTCGCTATGCAGCACGCTTGAGAGCATTGCGACCCCTTGTTCGGTAAAGGCATAGGGGCGATATTTGCTGTGTTCATCACCACCTGTCTTTAAGGTCGCAAATTGCGACCTTAAACGTTCGACTTCTTTAGGCATCAACTGGAACATGAAATCTGAAGGAAATCTCTTCTTGTTGCACTGAACTAAGTCAATACTCATTCCTGACCCTAAAATGCCAGTTAGGGGCGTCATGCCTCGGTGGGGCCACGCCCCTCCGACAACGGGTGCCGACCCGCTCCCCCCTCGCGCCAGAAGGAACTGCTCACGACAGGGTCACGGGATTGTTCAGTGTAGGCAGCTTAGGGGTAGGATTGGTTGGCTACCTGCACAGACCTTGCTCGTTTAGGCTGCTATAGGGTTTGTCAGGTGCAAGTTCAGGCAACCACTCCATCTCTTTCTCAGATAAATAAGTCAAAACTCACGCTTGACCCACATTCGTATGTTGAGTAGTTGGGATGAGCGGCAAGGGAGGACGGCTCGGTATCAGCCTACTTCTTCGTTTCGTGCTTTGGTCTTGTATCCGGATAAGGGCAAGGAAACGCTCACCGTTGAAATGGATCATGTGATCAGGATCTTCGGCAATCCACACCTCGGACTCCCAGGCAATATGCGACAGAAAGGATTGCATGGCGCGGCGGGTCTCAAAGGCGGTCACGAAAACCAGCCCTGCCTTGCAGTCCGCGAACAGCTCCTTGAGTTCCTTGCGTCGCTTGCCATCAACCGGCCCTGCGCTGGTCACCGCCTCGATGAGCAGCAACCAATTCTTTGCTGTGTAGTGGACGATCACGTCAGGAATCTTCGCTGCGGAATCCAATGTCACTCCCAGCGAGGCCAAATTCTCCGCCTCAAGATGGACGAACTTGTTCTCCGTGTCACCGATGTAGAGCACTAGTCCGCCTGGAGTGAAGATCGGGCAGAACTGCTCGATGATCGCTTTGATGAGTGGATTCTGCCCTCCAGGAGAAAGCGCAACCTGTGAGCTGTCGGGAAG
Source organism: Nitrospirota bacterium (assembly GCA_034440335.1). Taxonomy (GTDB): domain Bacteria; phylum Nitrospirota; class Nitrospiria; order Nitrospirales; family Nitrospiraceae; genus Palsa-1315. Next base: position 2,767 of record JAWXBV010000025.1, read on the forward strand.
TGTGACGGGTACGCGTGCCAAATGTCTCGTTCTGGCTATCTCGTCCGTAAGACCTTCGCGGCTTGCGAGGTATGCTGTTAAGGCTGCTGGCCAATCACGGGTTCCAACCTTGCGTAGTAAGGCCAGCGCCGAGGGTTCTATCTGATACACCGTTCTCCCGCTGTTCGTGGGACGGTTGGGATCGTCTGGATTACGGAGCAGCAAGCCCGCCGCCACAAAGAACTTCACGGCATCATCGCGAATTGTTTCTCGGGTGTTGGGTGCATAGCGCACGCCGTATGTCTTGGCGATGAAGTCAATGATAGGGGTGATGCCACGGAGCGGAGCTTCAGCGGTAGCCCAGGGATCATTGGGTTGTAGATCCAACAGTGCGAGCAGCGTATAGGCCGCAGTTTCATTTCTTTGCTTTGGGCCAAACTGCAAGGCTGTCAGCGCTGCAATTGCCTCAGTGAGTCGCTGCTTTTTGGCAGTGATCTTGCGGCTTGGTTTATTTTTAGGCATGGAGATGGTTGGTCACGAGTTCGTCGATTCCTTCTTGGGGAAGATCCAGTGATTTCATTTCAATTCCCATCGCGTACAAGGTAGCACGGTTGGGATAGACCAACTTCCGAAGGTCGCTCGCGTTCACCTGAGTGTGTCCGCTGAAACGGCGGAAATACTGATCGACCACTGTGGAGTTCAGGAACGCAAAGAGGCCGACTGCTAGATTGCGGTCGAGTCCACGTCCATTGGCATGGAAGTAGTTCAGGTGGTTCTCAAAGCCCAGCCATTTCGCTTTCACAATGTCTGGGTCGAACAGGCACGCGACGAGGCGGCGGCGTTCTTCTTTAGAGGTGAAACGCTTCGTGAGCAAATAGACCCCAGTCGGCACAAGCCAGGGGCGTGTTTCGTCATTGTCGAGAATGGCATTCGGCTTGCGGGATTGCGGCTTCGGCCAATGAACCGTGCCGGCGTCAAAATGGCAGGGGTACACTAATGGCACTGCCCCCTTCTGTGGCTCCTGTCGAAGAGAGTCTTTGAGACGGAAGTCCACAACACGCCCTGTCGATACGGTGACACCCAAAGAAGCAAGGCTTGAGTGGAGGCCTGTCATGATTTCCTTAGCCGCCGTGTGCGAAGGGGTCGAGGGGATGTGAATGAATTGTTCTGTGTCATGTGGATGGACTATGTCGCCGAATGCGAGCACCGATTCAGTGACGATGTCGCCATGCTCTCCGCTGCTGCTGGAGATCACCAGTTCAGGGGGTTGGTTCCGCCCTTTCACTGCATGAAAGATAATGTTCTCTTGCAACACGCTGTCACTACGAAATGCCGCATTGCGCGATTCGAAAACATGGAGCCTGCGGAGTTCAAGATTACTCAGGAAGTCCTCGCGGAAGGGGCGGAAGTACGGGCCATTGCAAAAGCTTCGAGGCGTGATGCCGACGAGCTGGCCTGCGGGAGCCAACAGCTTCTGAATGAGGGCGATGAAGCCGGTGTAGAGGTTGCTCGTTTCGATTCCGACGGAACGCAGGGCACGTCTTTCGACTGAGTCGGTGCCGATCTTTTTGTAGGGCGGATTTGTGATGGCTGCATCAAAAGCGGGTGGTATCGTGGCGAATAAGCCTCCGGTAAGCAGCGCCGACATGTCATGAATAAAGTCGGTCGCATGGATGGTGAAGGTGAGTCCAATGCCTGCTTCAGCGCAAACATGCCGGCAGTGCTGCATGGTCTTTAAAAGGGCGTCTTGAATAAAAGGGTCGCGCTCAAAGAGCGTGGCTTCGATGATGCGAACTCCATCCTCCTTTTGGCACAAGCGGGACACAAAGGCTGCGGTGAGTGCCCCCGCCCCCGCCCCCGCATCCAGCAAACGCACGGTATCGGGAAGCGGCCCAAACATAGAAGCCATAAAGTCAGCCATAGGGGCAGGCGTGAAGAACTGTCCAAGTTCTCCCTGCCGCTTTCGAGCGTCTGATAGGGTGGCGTTCGGCATAGTATTAAGGTGTCAGGCTTTGCATCGTGGCGTCACTGAAAAAATTGGCATGCCGCCGTTGCAAGATGCGTCGACGAGTCAACGAGGGCCATTCTACTTTTTTGGAGCGGCCTAGTCTATCGCTGTGTGAGGAGAGAAGGGGGTAGGGCAGAATGGTTAATGTTGAATGATGAATGTTCAATGGGTCGAATGAGTGGGGAGGGTGAGTAAGGACAGAATGCTCAATGTTGAATGATTCAGGCGAGTGACGGTTTATGATGACGAAGAAGGCCGAGTTGCCACGGGCCGCGAAATGATTCCGGGCATTCTGTTCCTCCTCCAACGTTGTCTCTAGCTACCTTCTTCCGTGCTCCGGCCATAGAGGGACGCCTTTTCTCAACTTTTCATTAATTCGAATGATGAGAACGTCTCGTGTCATAGAGCTGATAAGCTGTTCCAAAGCGAGGGAGTTATCCAAGAGTTCTGGTTTATTTTTCACCAGTAGAACGTCTGGAATCGAAAGGCCTTTTTTCTTGGAATACTTGATCCCTTCGAGGATCGTGCCTCGTGCAGCAATGAGTGAATTTTTCTATTTGCCGCCATCTTGATCATCGGCGGGTCGAAGGAGAGATCGGCGCTTTGGATATCATCCTGAGACAACAGCATGGCTTACTCAAGGTGGTAGAAGCTGTTTTGCTTTATTGACGTGGGGCTCTTTGCAAAATAAGCGGAACGTGCATTCCAGTTCAGGGAGGAAATGTGCTACCCCGGAATGGTCCAGCAGTTCCTCCACCTGATACCATCCTTCGGTGGGATGTTTTCTTATGACCTTTAAGTGATAGTTGGGCGTATTGATCTTTGGGCCTTTGTTCTCAAAGATATCTTCAGCAGTCCAAATCTCATCCCGCTCTAATCGCTTCTTATGTTCTGACCACCGTGCTTTCGCCGTTTCGGCACGTGCCCTATCTAATCCGCCAGCTCGTTCCTCAAATACCCTTTTCACGATTTTGCGTTCTACAAATAATTTGGAGGCTATTTCACTAATCTTTCCGACTCCATTGTCTAGGGCAGGATTTAGCAGTTCATTCACGAAGGCGCGGTCATCGAGATCGGCGAAGGTTTTTAGTAGGTGCTCAATAGTGGCGCAGTTCCTATACCAACTCCATCCAACATCAAGAAGTCGCTCTCGAATGCGTTCCAGCATTGCATTGCATGCGCGGTTGGTCTTGTGGCCATAAATCTGCGCATGCATTTGATACCGTGATATCAGGAGGTCTTCTAATGCTCCAAGGTCGCTGTAGCGGACGCAGATCCTGAGTTCTGCTGTATCTGTTCGAGCATACGCACACATGCTTTTGAGAATTCTGTCGGGATCATATAAGCCATAATTAACCCCGCACATGTGAGAGTCACGGAGCAAATAATCCATTCGATCTATGTCGAGATCGCTGGATAGAATGTCGTGAAATAGCTTTTGGGCGCTGTATGGGCCTGAGTGCATTAAGCTGCTGGGGTTAATTCGGTCATCAATGATAGAGCAAACGTCCCTGGCAACACTTGATGCGTTCAATCCAATGCGGTCGAACTCGTCCTTACAGTCTAGAATAATGCGCGTAGCAGCAATGCAAGAAATAACCTCATGTCGCACTGGCTTGTCTGTATCTTCAGGCTTATTGGCGACTAGGGTTGGAGATACGAAATCATATTCAGTGTTTCTCGTAAGTGCGGTGATCTCATTAACAGTTGGGAAAAACTTGTCGAATAGATGGCTCAACGGGCCGTGTCCAATATCGTGGAACAATGCGGCCATTCGGAGGAGGAGCATGAAGTACTGGTCAGATCCGAGAACTCTAAAAGTGTCATTGATTCCTTGGTCATCAACCCTGTAAGGGTCTTGAAAGGTTTGACGGGAGGATCCTGCCTGACAGATCTTCTTTTGATTGTTCAGGACTGCATCCAGAAATCTTCCTGCAAGATACATCACTCCGATACTATGATCGAACCGCGTGTGGTTGGCTGAGGGAAAGATGAGGTAGAGAAGAGAGTTTTGACGTAGACCGTGGAGGCGTTGGAATAAGCGGTGATCGATCAGCGCTTTCTCGATTCGCCCGAATGTGATTCCGCCGTGGATTGGATCTTGAATTGTATGCCGAGTAAATTCGTAATCGGATAGCATTGCAGCCTCTATTTTATATTTTCGCTTACCTGTTTATTCGTTCAAACTCCTACGCCGAACCGGCTGAGAAATCAATTCCCTAGAGGGGGAGTAGTTGAGCACTGGAACCAGCAATTAAAGTGGGGCAGATGTTTTTCCAGGTTCGCCAATTGTCACATCCAGTCAGGGCACCCATGTTGGTCTACGTGCGGCCGTCGAACGAGGCGGGACGTAACTCTTCGATCCTCGATTGCGCGCGTCCAACGAGGACCTTCTCAGGCCGCGCGTTGCGCGAGCACAGAAGATCATCAGGCTCCATCTCTTCCTTTGTTCTGCTCTATCTATTCCAGCTGCTCTCGTCTATCCCTTGAAGGGTGGGCTGGTCGATCCTCTAGTGCGCGCGTCGAACGAGCACATTCTGATCGTGCGCGTTCCGCGAGCAGGAGGACGACCAGCCTACCCTTCTCCTCTTATTATTGAATCGCCGAGAGCCGCCACTTCCCTTCTTGGATTCGCATGAAGGTCCAGGCTTCGCCGGATTCCGTCGGGATCTCTTCGCTGCCTTCGACGAGATAGCCTGGTTCTCCTCGCTGCTTCGTGAGAGACAGGTTGTAGTCACGGGCACTCCAGCGAAGCCCCGCCGTCACGTATTGCCTCGCCTGTTCGGTCCAGACTTCCAGGATCTCAGCACGGAGGAGCACCACGTCCTCGACATGGTTCCGGATGTCCTGGCTGGTATTGTCGGCGAGGGCGGCGCTGAAGTAATTCAGCATCTCTGGCGTGACGAGCTGCCGTAACTCGGTCAGATCCTGGTTGCTCCAGGCCTTTTGAACATCGATCAGCAGTTGTTGAAAGGCCGCTTTGTCAGCCGAGGTGATGCTATCGACCGATAGTTTCTGTTTGGCTGTGGCTGAGCGTGTTGACGGCAGATTATCGTTGGACGGATCGCGGCCAGTAACCCCGGAAAAGTCGGGGAGGGAAGGTCGTTGTATTTTCAGGAAATAAAACACCGTCGCGGCTGCCACGAGCAGGGGGATCAGAAGGATTCCGGCGGAGCTCAAACCCTCGGTCGGCGTGTTGGTTTCGGCAGGGGGCGCATCGGCCTCGGTGGTCTGCGCGCTGCTGTTCGTCGCCCCGATGAGCAGATCGCCTATCGATGATCCGGCGACTCCGGCTGCGAACCAAGCCGACAGGGGAACACGTGGCAGAATGACGGTCGTTGTGTTCAAGGCAAGCTCCTTGTTATCGATTTCGTTGGCGTACCATGTGCCCAGTCCATATCCTAGCAGGAATAGCCCGTTGGAAATATAAATGGATTACGGGACCGTTGCTTGATCTTGCATTGATGCCGCTGACCCGGCAGCTGCAGCGCATCCTTGAAAAGTTCTTGAGTGACGGGAGTCCTGAGGCTATGTAATCTCGCCTGAGGAACAGATGGAAGGTTGAATCTATATCAAAGTTAAGAGCGAATTGCAGTGTCAGAATGAGAAGCCAGGATGATTCCCCACCGTACCCACTGGGTAGGGTGGGGAATCTGGATGAGTGGTGAATTACTTGAGAGCGACTGCGACCCCGTAGACTTGCGTGCAAGCGCGCGCGATGAGGATAAAGTGCTGAGTATAGGTGTCGGATGACACCTTCACGAGCGCGGTTGCTCCAGGGGCTTTCGTCAATGCGTCAGCGACAGCGTCCTTGGTTTCATTTCCGTCGCTTAGAGGAATGAGGCCCAGAAGATAATAGACGCAATCTTGTCCCGTGACCTGCCCAAGTTCCCGATACGAGCCAGGCGCCAAAGGCTCCGTCGAAGGAGCGACGCCACCTGTGATGTGTCCGCAACTACTAACAAGAAGACAGAGCAGTGGCAGCACAAAAAAATAGGTCTTTCGCATGACATTCCTCCGTTGGTTCATGAAGGCCATTGAGCCAATTCTCCTTCTTGTCTTTGGAGTAGTGGATAGGCCTGATACGACAACCTATCGGTATTGTGGCCGAAGTCAAATGCTTTCCAAGAATCCGTTTCTGCTGGCGCCATGACTCGAAAGGACAAGTTCGAGTGTGCGCTTCGATCAGCGTGAGGAACCCATATTGCTCATTACATGAAACGCTGCGCGCAGAAACCTGTGGGACACTCCAGCCCGCACTATTCATGACGGTTCGTCGCGAAATCGCGTAGTCGCGTCGCGAGACGGGCCCGCGGAGCCGTGAGAGCCCGAGGCATACTTGAACAGTATGTCGAGGGAGCGAACGGCGAGCCCGCCGACCGAAGGCTTGTCGTAGCAGCGGATCGGCGATTGCAGCAGAGGTGTTTATGCCTAATGCGGGCTCGGTCTAGCAGGATGCGGAAAAAGTCCGCCAGCGGCGTTCTCGCATCGCTCAGAGGCTCAACGAGGGTCTTCGGAAGCCGGAATCACTGGAGGGGATTTTCCGTTCGCCAAGATCGATTGCACGGGCGAACGGCCCCACGAAGCGCGGTCCGTACCTCCTCGCCTCTTCGCTCGCTGCGGCCTTGCCCGCGGAACGGCGCGTCTTGGCGCGCCGGGGTTGGGCGGGTGAGAAGTCTGGCCATTTTGCGCATCCTGCTGGCTATTTTGACACGAGATGGCCCGAGTGCGAAGCGCGACGTAGAACGCAATAATTGAGTTTTTCCGCAGCCTGCTAGCGGGTAGGACGCATCCCGCTCTCGTCAATGGATTGTCCAAGACTATGGAAGTTCAGCGAGGGTCATGATCGTCTTGGTAGAGTTGGTCTACTTCAAGCTCTTGGAGGTTCGGTGAGGGAGGGAGCGATTACAGATCGAGGAGGCTACGGGCATGCATTGTGGACATGCGTGAAATTCAATGGTCTGCACGCCATGGATGCTACGAGTGCACTCCAGCAGGATCCTTAATATGGCGATTTATCGATCGGTGAGACTTGAAACGATCCGGAGGAAGAGTGCGAGAATGTCCGAGGTTTCACCTTTTGCCTCTGACCTTTTCAGCATCCTGCTACGGCTTATTGGCAGCTTGGATCGCAAGTTCTTCAGGAATGAGATAGCGTCTTGGTCCGAGGATTGCCGTCCCGATACGCACGGTGGTTGCGCCTTCGGCGATGGCGATGTCCATATCCTCCGACATGCCCATGGAGAGCGTGTCGAGTTCGTAGCCATCACGCTTGAGCCGGTCATACAGTTCCCAGAGCATGTGAAATTGGCTGCGTTGCAGAGCCGTGGCAGTCGTGAGTTCAGGGACGGCCATCAATCCGCGCAATTTTAGCCGGGGCAGGCGCACCACATGGGCTGCCAGTTGGGCCAGATCATTTGGTTCGACGCCGCTTTTACTCGCTTCTCCGCTCACGTTCACTTGCAGGCAGATTTGTAACGGCGGCAGCGATGCGGGCCGGTCTTTCGCCAATCGGTCGGCAATTTTTATCCGATCCACACTGTGAACCCAGACGAAATTCTCCGTGATGCGTTTGGTCTTATTGCTTTGGATCGGGCCGATGAAATGCCATTCGATCGGCAAGTCGGCCAAATCCGGCATTTTGGCCAGCGCTTCCTGCAGATAGTTCTCGCCGAAAATCTTCTGCCCTGCCTGCCAGGCTTCCCGCACTCGCTCGGGTGGCTGGGTCTTACTCGCGACCAGCAGCGTGATCTCGTCAGGCGATCGGCCGGCTGATTGGGCCGCTTTGACAATGCGGTCTTTGATTGCTTGCAGGCGTGAGGCGACTGTTGTGGTCGGTTCCATCAGCGGTACAGGTGCTCTCGCGTGAGGGGCATCGCGTTGTTCAATCCATTCGTGAAGAGGACATGATAGAGCCTCATGTCCCCATAGCGAAAGTTGGCGATACACCCGCTGAGAAACATCCGCCACATACGCACGAAGGAGGCATCGTACAGCGCCTCGATCTTTTTGGCGTGGACTTCGTACCGCGCGCTCCACTCCTCAAGCGTTCGTGCGTAGTGCAGGCGAAGGTTTTCGATATCCGTCGGCATGAGTTTGGCTTCGCACATGGTCCGTACGATTTCGTCGAGCGTGGGAATGTATCCACCGGGGAAGATGTATTTCAGCGTCCAAGGATCGCCGGGTATTGGGAGCTCTTGCCCGATGGTGTGGAGCAGCCCGATGCCGCCGGGCTTCAAGATCGATTGGACCTTTTCCATAAAAGTCGGAATGAACTGCTTCCCCACATGTTCAAACATGCCGATGGAAACGAATTTGTCGAACGTGCCCTCAATCCTCCGATAGTCGTCCAGTACGATCGAAATATTTTTCGATAGACCCTCTCGCTTCAGAAGATCGGTTGCATACTCGGTTTGCTGTTTGGACAAGGTGTAGCCGATGCCGCGCACGCCATAATGTTTCGCGGCGTAGACCAGCATGCCGCCCCAACCGCAGCCGATCTCGACCAGTGTTTCTCCTGCCTTCAACTGAAGTTTCCGGCAAATGTGTTCATACTTCTGTTGCTGTGCCTGTTCGAGCGTATCGTTCTCGTCACGGAAGTAGGCACAGGAATAGGCCATGCTGTCGTCAAGCCACAGCTTATAGAAGTCATTCCCGCGATCGTAGTGGTGGGCGACGTGCTTCTTCGAACGCGAGAGCGTGTTGAACGAGGTCTTGCGCAGATGCGTAATGGCGAGCTTCGCTTTTAACCCGAGAGGCAGACTGAGAATTGTGGCGTCCGCCCCGAAGCGAAGCAGTTGTGTGAAATCCCCCTCGACCTGAATATCTCCGGCCATATACTCTTCGCCGAATCCAAGGGATCCACTTTCAAGTGCATGTTCTGCCGCGCGCTGCGTCACAAAGGTGAGAATGAACTGTGGCTCACCGTCGCCGTACGATTTTTTGACCCCATCCCAAAACTGCACCTGAAACGAAACATCCCGTGCATGATCACTCAGCGCTTCGAAGAGTTGCTCGAGTGTGTTGCGCATGATCCTCCTCTTCCAGATGATAGAGCTGTGCGGTTGGAGGGCGGCTTGAACCGCCTCAAGAGGCCCTTCCAGGTGCCTGTGATAAGCTCTTTCTCCGGTTCTTGTCAAGGTGCTTCATTAGAGGGAAAGCCGACGAAGAGGCCAGGACCGCATGACGATAGAGGCTGTGGCTCCTGGCGGAAGGAATGACGTGAGCCTGGTATTGAAAAACTGCCTCTGGCTCGCCTTCTCTGTGGTGTGGCGACGCACGATCACGAAGTGTGGGACCGCGGTCGTTGTGAAAGATGTGAGAGAAACCATACTGATCGTTCCTATCGCGTGGGGGTGTCATCCCAACATGATAATGTCCGCTTTCACCAAAGTAGACATGTCCTCTTCGTTGCGAGACTGTCGGCCCTCACAAGGAGGGTCAGATGGTCAGAGA
>JAWXBV010000026.1:0-28297 GCA_034440335.1 Nitrospirota bacterium
CACCTTAGCCCATCAGGGCCGGTAGTGTTGCACTTGGAGTTAGAACTCAAGCTCCTTAATGGCAGACAGGAGTTGTTGGCTGCCGATTTCTTCGTGCAGATCTTTCTCGATTCTGCGGCAGCAAAAAAACCCTCGACTTGATGAATTATTCTGAAGGTCAAACACGAAATTTGTGTTGAGTTCAGGCTCTGTATTGTTGGTGGGTTGCCTGCTCGTAATAAATAGCATGAGATTCCTCCTTCTAATAGGATGCTGAAAAGGGAGTGGGGGTAGCTGGGACGATCCCTGTGCTCGCGCAACGCGCGGCCTCCGAAGGATGGGAAGGGTAACCTAGTCGTCCTCCTGCTCGCGGAACACGCACGATAGGAATGTGCTCGTTCGACGCGCGCATTCGAGGATCGACTGGGCCACCCATGAAAATGAAATGAGGGATTGGGATAACGCGCGTAGTTGGGACCATCCCAGCCACCCCATAGTCAGTGATAAATCGCGGCGGCCTTGCCCGCGGAACGGCGCGTCTTGGCGCGCCGGGGTTGGGCGGGTGAGAAGTCCGCCCTTTTTGAGCATCCTGAGGCTCAGTGGACATCGAGCACTATCACGTAAGATTCCAATGGTGTATCGTATGTTAACTGAGCTTTTCTGAAGCCTACTACCCTAGCCCCGCGCTTCACGCTTCACGAACGACGCTTCACGCATCAGTGCTGCGGGCCAGCGAAAGATATCAGAAACCATTGTTCGGCACAAACCGAGTATTGTCTCCGGGATCGTGAATGAGGTTCAGATTCGCCCTGTGTTTGATTCAACCCTCAGCTCGCGTTATTCATGACGGTCCATCGAGAAAACGTCCGAGCGCGCCTTCCTCGTGATCTCCCCGAGGCCGCCGAATAGGGTATCCAACAGCCTGACCCACCCATTCAGCTTTGCGTTTCACGACCGACGCTTCACGTGGGTGATTGAAGCCGATCCGCTGGCCTGCATGTTCAACTGAGCGCAAGCACGAATCAGTCAGGCTGCCACACCAGTGTGATAGCAAGAGGTCATCCCGTCTTGTCGTTTGTGGCTTTTAAAAAGACTCCCGGCCCCTTTGTTTCCTCCCTTCTCCTGTGATGCGCGAAGACCCGTTCTTCTTTTCTCTGACCCTCCACGCACTGCACGAGTATGCATCGGGTCCTCACGGCTCCGCACACCGGTCTCGCAATGCGGCTCAGCGATTTCGCCACGAACCGTCATGAATAATGTGGGCTAGAGCCTGAGGGAGAAACATACCGACGGACCATTGACGTGAGTGGCTTCTACTAATTTGTCGCTTGACAATGCCGGTTGCGTATGCGTAAAAAGATCTCAGATCAATTCACATCCAAGGAAGCACCATGGCACAGTGGCATCGCTTCGGGGTTGCAGTCGGCATTGCGGCCCTGGTCGGCTGTGGAAGCCCAACGCCAGACGCCGGTGTTTCACCTCCAGCAAGCGCCGTCCCTGCAGCCCAGGAACCTTCACGCCAGGCCCCTACGCAGGCGTCCCTTCCGGGACCAACCGCCCAGCAAGCGCCCAAGATGGGGGCATCCATCACAGACAATCCACGAGCCACGCCCCCTACTGACGACGCCCGCGCCAAGACCGCAGCGTCTTCATCGGACATACAAGCACTCGACAGGCAGGCGGAAGCCGAACGGGCTCAGCGAGAGGCACGGATTATATGGGCTGAGGTGCCTGTGAATTCTGGTATCACGGGCCAGAAGCCGGACGAGGAGGTCAATGAGGAGAACATGGAACTCGACGGCGATGACGAGCAGGAGCGCGCCAGCGCGCAGGAAGCATGGGAACAGCAGCTGAGGCAGGAAGCGACAACACCTGCCCAGGAGGAGAGGCCAGGGGGATAGGCCGAGCCATAAGGGTCATCACGACACAGGACGCAAGGATCTTTGCCTTCGGGCAGCCATGAGCGACTCACCGCTTACAGTCAGTTGCAATGGTGAAGTCAACTGGATAAAGCGACTTCTCTTCCGCTTCAGAACAATCTGGCCGATATTCACTGTCCCATGTCACCCGCAATCTTAATTGCGGAGTAGACCTCTGTGGTAATCCGTGGGATGCCAGCTCTATGTCATGCGCACAACCTGTATCTATCACCCTGGCCCGATCTGAAACCAAGTATTGACAGCCTCAGCCGTCTCAGCGCACGGTGGATCGAACAAGGACAGAACCAGCTTTGTGCCACCCCCCTCTCGGATGATCGGAGGATCAGCGTCATGATCCGTTCGCTTCAGGCACAATATGCACAAGTGGAGGGCCAGTATGGTGAACGGCTCACTGATCTTTTTGCGAATTGGCTGGTTTTCGAACGTGATTGTCGCGAGTGTGATCTTGGCCAGTTGCGACGGTGACGCGGGGCAAGTCGGCGGGCCGAAACCTCCACCGCCTGTCATCCAGCAGGTGGGCTGGCTGATGCACAGCGACAGCACCTACGGCTTTGCCGTCCGATATCCGAACGATGACGTGATCCTTAAGGAGTCGACCCTACCGATACCCGCGCAGCCGCCGGCGGTTCTGCGCCTGCGCTTCCAACAGAAGAACATCGCGGCCGGCCAGTTTGCGGACCTTGAGCCGCCGAGGTTTACCATCCAGGTGTTCACACGATCGTCGGGACACTCGCTGCGCAATTGGCTCCACTCAGTCGGTCTGCTGCCTCCCGGCAGCGAGGTTTCTATAGTTCAACTGGCAGGCGCAAGCGAAGGGTTGCGAGTGGGTCTCCGGCAGCAGCTTGCCCCCAACGAGTTCGTCTATTTTGCAACCGGCAAGTATGTGTACTGTCTTATACCCTTTGGTCCAGAGAGCGCGGACATGCTTGCGTCGTTCCGCCTAATCGGAAGGCCCTGATCGCGGGGGGCGCCCTTCTGATCTCGTCAGAAGGGCGCCCTGCAACATGCTACGGATACGACGTGGGCACTCGTCTACAGAAGCTCAGCAGTTGCCAGCGAGTCTGGCACACATCAAGTTGAGAAGAGGAATAAACCCACCAGCCCGGCTGTCTGGGATGGAGCTACCCTGGACCTTCGGAAGAGTCGAGACGTAGCCATAGGAGCTCACGCCGACAACACGATTCATCGAGGCAAACGGCAACCCGCCCACAGCCGGAATGCCGAAGTCCGCCACCCAAGGGCCACCGCTCGAGCCGCCTCGGGCATTTGATCCGTACTCGACATTGTTGGGAGCGACCGCACGATGGGATTGCGAGGTCACCTGCTGCATTTGCTGACAGTTATCAAGGTTACAGGGGTAACCGAGCTTCGTCGTATGGTTGGGAATGAGGGCTAGAGTCGAAAAACCAAGGGTCCCTGTGATGGTGCCGATTCGGACGGCGCCGGGTCTGTCATTTATTTGCATCATCCCGAAATCAGCCGCATTGGGTACAACACCATTGCTGACGGCCCACTGGGATGTGGTACCGACAAAGTTCGGGGTGAAGGTTCCAAGGGGCGCCGCACCGTTTCTGAAGGCTGGGACGAACACGAAGTTTCTGTGAAATCCTGCGCTTCCGCCGCTACCACGATGCACACAATGCCCTGCTGTGAGCACGATCCTCTGTCGAAGAACCGAGGCGGAGCAGACGAAATTTCCCCCCGTATTATGGACGAAGAACAGCTTGCCGACCGTGCGATTCGGATAGATGGTCTCCAAGGCAGGCTGATTGACCCGCGCGCTGGTGAAGCGTGCGCCGAACGAACCGACGTCCTGCGTCTCGACACCGCCGGCTTCAGCCTTGATCTGGGACGTTGCCGGGTCATAGAGACGATTGGCAAAATCTGGTTTGACATTGGCAGTGGGGGCGCTTCCATTGGCGGAGAGGGATTTGCCGACCGGCGTCGATGAGGCCTCAGCTGTGACCGCATTCGCATTGACCTTGGGGGTCATCGGCTGAGCGCTCGCAAACCGTTCCGGGGTCCAATAGGCAAGGGCAGCAGACGCTTGTGCCTCGGTCGTCTCTTTGGTCAAATCCCACGTAAGCGGCGCCGATGCGTTTACCGCCGCACTGAGCCGTGCCTCTGTGTTGTCCTGTGCCTCTGTGTTGCTGCTCTGCATACAGACCACTGCCAGCAGCGCCGGCGCGATCATGATGACTGCTTTTCGTATTCTCATGGTAGTTCTCCCACGTGATGTTATTAGGACTCGGACGACAATATCGACCATCAAGAGTTGTAGGTCTTGTGGGCTACGGTAAGCCACGCCATAACCTTTCCACGACCCTCCTTTCTGTGGACTCTGTCTGTTTCATTCTTATTTAAGATTCACGCTGACCCCAGGATCCAGCCTGCTAGGTCCCTCTCCTCCTTAACTTTGAATGACTCTGATGAAATTTTGCGGAGAGTCGAACGCTCTCCCATCACAGCAGGCATTCCATAGGTCCGAACGGCCCCATCATTTATCCCCCCCGTTAGATAAAGTCAACCCCTCCTAGGTAGGGTAGATCGAATGCCCTTTCACGGCATTCTTGAATAATTGCAATTCGACTCATTGAGGCTGAAAGGGAATGGCCAAGTGCTGTCATTGGCTTCGATCTGGTCAGTGGGGGAGGGCTCCAATTCCGGCGGCTCGATTTTGAAGAAGTATTATCGCCGGTTCTGTGGTATCAGTTCTCCCTATGCTGCCTCCCATTCCTTCAGGCTGGCGATCTTTACTCAAAGAGGAGACGCGCAAGCCCTATTACCATGTGCTGAATGCGTTTCTTGACCGGGAATTGGCCGCTGGGCAGACGATTCTGCCGGCCCGTCAGGATATCTTCAACGCGTTGGCCTCAACAGCGTACGACCAGGTCCGCGTGCTGCTGGTCGGCCAGGACCCCTATCCCACGCCTGGTCATGCCCATGGCCTCTGCTTCTCTGTGCAGCCGACCGTTCGGCCGCTGCCTCCGTCGCTTCGAAATGTGTATCGGGAACTCAGTGAAGATGTCGGATGCCGGATCCCCAATAATGGGTATCTGGAACCCTGGGCTCGACAGGGCGTGCTGATGCTCAATACGGTTCTCACGGTTCGTGTGCGCCAGGCCCATTCGCATCATGGACGCGGCTGGGAACGATTCACCGATCGTATTATCGAGCTGGTTGCAGCCAAGCGGACGCGGGTGGTCTTTGTTCTGTGGGGACGTGAAGCCCAAAAGAAACGAATGTTGATCACGCAGTCGCACCATACCGTGATCGCCACAGCACACCCCTCGCCCTTGTCAGTCAGAAAGTTTTTCGGATGCCGGTGCTTCTCTCGCGTCAACCGGGACCTTGCCGATGCGGGGTCTTCTCCGATCGACTGGCAGATTCCTGACGTCTAGTGCTGGATGCTGAAAAAGCTCGCCAACTGCGTTCTCGGCTCATCGAAATCCTCAATGTACCCCGGAGGGGGATGTCTCTGGTTTCGATTCGCCTGCGGCCTTGCTCGCGGAACGGCGCGTCCCGGCGCGGCGGGGCTGGGTGGGTGAGAAGGTCGAACTTTTTGAGCATCCTGCAAGAGTGGTTACCCGTTGGGCCACACGTTCGAACCTTCGAAGTTCTCGCGTGCAGAAATAGTTGTTCCGCAGCCTGCGAAGCGAGGACCATTGCTCCCGTACAGGTGTGGTCTTGTGGGGGCAGGCTCTCCCTGGATCTTCCGCACACCTTCTGTCGGAGACGGCCAGACACAATAATTATTTCCCATGATCTCCTGTCGTAACTGTCAGCCTCTGTCTCCCTTGCGTTGACTCTTCCCTCTGAGCCCTGTAAAGTATGGGGACGACGTACTGAGCCACGCCGACTGTCCCATCTCTCGCACAGCACTCCCTCCCACGTTCCCGTGCGTCTGATTCCCCGGTCTCCGCGCTTCTACGCCAGAAGTGTCTATTGGTTCCGCACATACCGCGTCCACAACCATTGTCTCAGACGAGACGGTGGCTGTGTCTTGCCGATGGGGCGGACCGGTCATCGTGTTGTATCGTTGTAATCAGTCACACGAGAAAGGAGTGCCACATGAATCAAGAACAATTCGGTGCATTTTGGATCCAACTCAAGGCGCCACTCAAAGCGAAGTGGGAGAAGATTACGGATACAGATCTTCTGGAGATCGCGGGCGATCTAGCCACGTTTACGGCCGTGCTGGCGAAACGATATGGCGCAACTGAGAATGGCGAGGTCAACACCTGGGCCAACCGCCGCTACTCCCATTGGTCCGGGAACTATACGAGTAAGTATGCAGACCCGGTGAAGGTAGCCTGACGAACAGCAGGGGCTGATCGTAGGAGAAGAGGGGCTGATGCACAGCCCGCTCACGAAGATCGCGACAATGAGAGCCCTGACGAGGGAGAGGAAAGGATCGGTCCATGAAAAAGATTGTGATCAATAAGAGCTACGACAAGTTTTGTGTGAGTCATCAGGCGTTTACACGATTGCGTGAACTGGGCCAGCAAGACGCGCTGACGGAAACGGATCTCGGCGCCTATTGGCCCGAAGCCGCAACGCCGAACGAACCAAGTCTCAATCAGTGCGGAAAACTGATCCCGCGCGACGATCTGAAGCTGGCTCAAGTTGTGGAGGAACTCGGTGGGGCCGCCAATGGTCATGGCGCAGAGTTGCGGGTCGTGACGATCCCGGATGACGTCCGGTGGGAAATCAGTGCCGTGGGTGGGGTAGAGCACGTCAGTGAAGTGCATCGGACCTGGGCGTAGCCTGCATTATTCCTGAGCGCGTGTGCCGCAAGTGCCGATCTGCTGGGATGACGAGCTTTCAGCCAACGGACTTGTCCATCGGCTCCTCAACGCATTACACGAGTACGCACCGAGTCCTCACGGGTCCGCACGACAGACTCGCGACACGGCTCAGCGATTTCGCGACGAGCCGTGTCGAGTAATACGGGTTCGTTAGGCCTTCTCCAGAAGATGCCCCGGTGTCATGTCCTGTGACCTATCAAGGAACAACTTGGCGCGCTGAAACGCGTTGGTCCTTGCTTCCCATTCCGTCTTGTACGCCCTCGAAGAATCCTGGCCTTGTAGGCCTCCGTCAGGATCGCTGAACCCTGGAATCGAAAACTTGCACAACCATTTGCCATTCTTGATCTGGTTGGTGACCAAGATGATTTTCTGGCCTTTGGAGTAGCAGGTTTCTGTCATGGGTGCCTCTAACTCTGGTAAAATACTGAAAGTCTTGCCAGGATTTCATCTGTGCCATGGGTCGGTCACGCGAGTCCGGTGCGATATGCACGCGCTGGTTCTGTCGATCAACTAGCCCCGCCAGCCTCGCGAGTCTCGGCCTGCTGCTAGGATAGCTTGACGAAGCGATCTGGAGCTAGGACGCTGTGCAACGATTGCGTCACAGCGCGGCGATAGGGAGCCTTCTGTCGCAGCATGATGACGAGGTCCTCATCGTCGATCAAAATAGACAAGTCGCCTTCGGTCACGAGCTGTCGATCCGGAGCCCCGATGTTCATGCGATATTGTGTCTTCCCGTCTGGATTCCGGTCGGGTCCGCTGACAATCTCGGTGAGCCCATCGATGAATCCGACATGCCCTTCATGCCGGTGCTTGACCTTGGTGCCATCAGGAATGCGGACCCAGGTCTTGGTTATTCCTGGTTTTGTGGGCTTGACGGTATTCGCGATCATGGTCTCTCCCTGTAATCCGTTATGGAGTGAAGAATACTGGTGGCCTTTTCATCACCTACTCCGCTGTTGCCGAGATGTCGAAGCGCCGTTCTTCCACGAGGGGCCTCGAACTGAGCATGACATGAGCCGGTATGCGTTGACGGAAGAACAGCGGAGCCTACCTATAGAAGCGATCCACTGGAGCGTTGCCGGCACGGAACGCAACGCGAAGAATAAGATCGTACCCATGGTTCAGCACGAATTAAGACTGTACCACACACACGTCTGCCATAGCGAATCGGACGACAAAAGAGATCGTGGTTGATAGGAGGTGTTATGAGACGATAACTTCGTATCTGCTATTCTTGAAAGTGGTAAATTTTCAATGAGAAGGAGGAGTGAAATTGGCTGACTGGGTGCGGTATAAAAATTATCAAATTAAAGCATGTTCCCAACATCTCGGAGATGACCGATGGACGACGAAGGCGCTCGCGTGGCTCTCCGAGGGTGGCAGAGCGTCGATCAAAACCCTGCAGGGTGAATCCCATGAGATTCGCGATACGGAGAAAAAAGCGAATGAGATCGCTCTTGGAAAGGCCAAGAAATGGGTCGATGAACATCAATAGGATGACACAGGCCCCTTACCGACGAATACCCCAATAGTCAGACCCACACACACGGCCTGTTTGATTCTGTCGCACGCGCGTTGAACAAGCACACTTCAACATTCTACACTTCTCTCAAGACAAGCGGCCGAGGCTGCCCTGTACTGCGCGCATCGAGCGACTGGCATCCATCTTCAGTGATCCCTCCAAGCTTGCTCGTTATCTCCCCAGGGATGGGGGCTGATGGAGCTTCGGTTGCGCGCGTCCAACGAGGGGAGTCCGCGACTGCGCGTTGCGCGAGCAAAGAAGATCATCAGCTTCCATCCTCTTCTTATTGCTGAATCGCGGAGAGTAACCATTTCCCATTCTGATATCGCATGAAGGTCCACACTTCGCTGGACTCGATCGGCGTGTCTTCGCTGCCCTCGACGAGATAGCCCGGCTCTCCTCGCCGCTTGGTCACGGAGACGGTATAGTCGCGGGCGCTCCAGCGAAGCCCGACCGTCGCGTACTGTGTCGTGTCTTCAATCCAGGTTTCCCGGACGTCTGCCTGTACAAGCACCACATCCTCAACATGATTGGCGAGGTCGAGGCTGGTTTGTTCGGCCAAGGCTGTGCTGAAATACGACAGCATTTCCGGCGTGACGGATCGCCGTAATCCTGCCAGGTCTTGATTGCTCCAAGCCGTTTGAACATCTGTCAGCAACTGTTGGAAAGCCGCCTTGTCGGCGGAGGTCACTTCGCTGCCCACTGCCGTGGTTTGGAGGGTTGTGGCGGAAGGCTCCGATAACAGACTGCCGCTGACTGCGCTGCTCCGCGCGATTCCTGAAAAGTCAGGAACTGGTCGCCGTACTTTCATGAAATAGTAGAACGCTCCGGCTCCCAAGAGCATAAGAATGAGGAGTATTCCCGTTGAACCGAAACCCCCGGCGGTCGTGCCGGTCTCGCCCACATGCTCGCCGGCCTCGGTTGTACTCGCCGCGTTGCTGTTCGTCGCGCCGAACAGCATATGGCCGATCCATGATCCGGCGACACCGGCAGCGAGACCTGCCAATAAAGGATTGCGTTGCATAAACGAGGGCTGCATGGCCGGCGCCGGCTGGGCTGAAGGAGAAGGCCCGCTGGCCGCTGATGGTGGCGCGGCTGCGGACGGCTTCGGTGTCGTGGACTGTTCAATCGGCTTGGCTCCGTTCTGGTCATAGGTGCGGGACCCACGGCTGCCCATGCTTCCAGGGGTACTGCCACTCCTGGAGCCGCTGGAATAGCCGCCGCCATATCCTCCGCCTCTCGCCCTTGCAAAAGAGACCGTCGGGAGCCCGATCAGCGCAATCACGATAATTCCGGCAATGATTTTTGTTGTGTTCATAGGTGTCCTTTCATCGATATCGCAGACCAATCAATCACGCGCAATCATCCTAGCAGAAACAGTCCTATGAAAATCTATTATTCGAAAACATTCAGGGCCTGTGTTGGGCTACGGATACGCCGGCCGATCGAGACGGCGGGTTAAAGGAGTGACCAAGGCAGCCTTCACTGCGCGCATCGAGCGATCATCGCTCTTCTTTCTACTCCTTGAGGGCGGGCTAGATGGTCTCCCACTGCGCGTGTTCCACGAAGGGTCTTCGCGCGCGCGCGTTGCTCGAGTACAGGAGACCGTCTAGCCTGCCCTCTCATGTCCCTTCCAAACTCGCTTGCTTTCCCATCCTGGCAGGGCACTCATGTTGGTCGAAGTGTGGCCGTCGAACGAGGCCCTTCTCAGGGTGCGCGTTCCGGGAGTACAGGACCAACGTGGGTGTCCTTCCAATCTCCCTCCTTTTTTGCCCTTTCGGGATGATATGATGCAGGCTGTTCCGCAGAGCGAATGTCGTTTCCATACATTTACAAGGAGTCCATGTCCATGAATCTGGCGCGTAACATCATCGGAATCTCATTGGGAGTCCTGCTGTTCTCAGGCGTCGGCCTTGCAGCAGAGCCGGCTGAGGTGGAAAAGTTTGTGAAGGCCCGCGTTGAGATCGGCGAGATGATGACGAACTACTTTCAGGGTGGTGGTCAGTTCAAGGATGGGCAGCGACCGTCGCCTGAGCAGATGAAGGAAATGGGTGCGGACATCCATACGAAACTCGGCAAGCTGTTGGAAAAGTATGATCTGACGGTCGAGGAATATCGCAAGCGCAGCCCGGAGGTCTTCGCCGATGACGCGGCGGTGAAGGACTATCTCAACGAGCATCCAGATATGAAGACGCGATACGAGGCGCTTCCGCTGGATCGGATGGGGCGCGGTGGCAGCACCGGGCGAGGATATTAGCGGCGGTTGATTTTTGCGCAAGGAATGAGTGGCGCAGGCGAAAAGAGTTAGGGGGAACCAGCCGTTCCTCAACTGCCCGCGTGAGCGACCGTCCTCCACCAACACGATAGCAGTGGCTCCACTAGTTTAGACAGAAAAAGTGCCTTCGTTAAGTGTTGAACTGCGGTGGACCATTCGACTCTGGTTGACATGTTCTCCGGGGCATCGGCAATTGCAAGTGGAATTGAGGCGGGATCGCAGAAACCCGGCACCAGGAGCCTCCGACACTCGTTGCGGGAGAAATCGGCTCGCCAGGATGCGCTCAGAGCCACGCAAATGCTCAGGCCCATATCCCCCCCTCACCCGTTTTCGCGATCCGACGCCATGATCCGGTCAGGCCGTCTTCTTCATTTCATCGGTTCCGAAGTACACCTCGTCCGGCGTGCGATAGTCAAGGCTCTGGTGCGGCCGGTGCGCATTGTAAAAATCGAAATAATTCGCAAGCGCGACTTTCAACTCACGCATCGTCTCGTAGGCGTGCAGATAGAGGTCCTCGTACTTGACGCTCCGCCACAGCCGCTCGACGAACACATTGTCGACCCAACGCCCCTTGCCGTCCATGCTCACGCGCACGCCCTTGGCTTGCAGCGGCTGGGTGAAGTCATCGGCGGTGAACTGGCTGCCCTGGTCGGTGTTGAAGATCTCGGGGGCACCGTAGCGCGTGAGCGCCTCCTCCAAGGCCTCGACACAGAAATCCGTGCTCATCGCATTGCTGACCCGAACGCTCAGCACCTTGCGGCTGTAGAGATCCAGGATCGCCACCAGGTAGGCAAACCCCTGGGCCATGGGCAGGTACGTGATGTCCGCCGCCCACGCCTGGTTGGACCGCTCAATGGCGACGTTTGCGAGCAGGTAGGGGTAGATCTGGTGGCCCTTCGCTGGAATGCTGGTGCGTCTCTTCCGGTAGATCGCCTCGACGCCCATGAGCTGCATGAGGGTGCCCACATGGCGGCGCCAGACATCAAAACCCTCACGCTGGAGCATGCGGGCAAGCCGCCGCGCGCCGAGAAACGGATGCGCAAGGTGCAGCTCATCGATGCGGCGCATGAGTCGCACGTCGGCCTGCGAGACCGGCTGGGGTTGGTAGTACCAGCTCGATCGGCACAGGCCGAGCAGTTCACATTGGCGCATGATCGTCATCTCACTGTGCGCATCGATCAGCGCTTTGCGCTCGACCGGCCGAATCGACCGAGCGCTCCGACCAAAAAATCACGCTCCATGGTGAGCTCGCCCACCTTGGCTTGCAGATCACGAATGCGGCGCTCGGCATCCTCCGCCGCCGGGTTGCCGTGCTCGAAGACCTCGCCGGCGCGCTCAAGCAACTGCTTGCGCCAGGTGCTGATCTGGGTGGCGTGCACACCGTGGCGTGAGGACAATTCGCTGAGGGTTGTATCGCCCCGTAGCGCGTCCAGCGCGATCCTGGCCTTCACCTTCGACGAGTGGTTCCTGCGTGACTGTTTCATGGCGGCTGCTCCTTTCGTGTGGCATCGCTGCCGTTACAATAAAGCAGTTCATCCACTTATGCAGACCCAATTTCGTGTCCCAAAAAGCGCGGCCACCTCTGATCCCTCCAAGCTCGCTCGCTCTATTCTCATGTGAATGCCGCCCGTGCTGATCCGACTGCGGACGTCGAACGAGGTTACAGGGTGCTTTCTCCAGGCACGTGTTCTCTCTTCCGAGATGGGGCCTGATTGATCGTCCACTGTGACCTGCCATTATCCCGTGGGAGGGCTGTGCATTTCTCCTTACGCCTCTTTAAAGGAGTGGCCAAGAATGCCCTTTACTGCGCGCATCGAACGATATACATGTTCCCTCCACGCTCGCTTGTTCGCCCTTCGGGATGGAGGCTGATTGATCTCCCACTGCGCGCGTCCAACGAGGGCTTTCTTAAGCCGCGCGTTGCGCGAGCACAGGAGATCAATCAGCCTCCATCCCTTTCCTCACCTTTCATTGACTCTCCTTCGACCTCTCCATATAATGCCGCTCGGATAGTAGATTTTTCTGCCTTTCCAGACAGTTATGGCATCTTTCCCCAAGACATCAATGGCGGAAAAGTGGGAGAAGGTTCGTGCGGAACTCTCCCATGCCTTTTCGACCAAATCGGGGGACGAACTGTTCACAGGTGAAGACCTCGTGCTGCTTGAACGGGTAGCCGATGCGGTAGTGAAACGGGGTATGGTGGCTCCTGCCATGGTGTTTCTGGAATCTCTTGGCCCCATGAACTTTCTCGGCAGTCAGGCGCTGTATTTCCTGACCCCCATCATTGAATGGGCCTTTCAAACGAAAGAAGTCGAGCAAGTGGCCCGGTTACTCGAACGTCGAGATACGATCTCCCGTCTCATTGCCATCATTGACACGAAGTCTGCTCCCCAAGCTCCTCCCCAGGCTCCTCAAGGAGCCTCCGCTCGATGACCCACTGCCGTGAAGCGTCAAACGTGAAGCGTGAAGCGTATCTCGTGAAACGTTTCTTGCTTCGGAGCCTGGACGTTTCACGCTTCACGCTTCACGAACGACGCGGTTACAGTCAGGCAGGCTGTTGATGGCGTCTCAAGAGCCGGCACAGACCGCCCATCCGCTCAACGTTATTGTGGCGACAGATTGTGGCAGTACCACGACCAAGGCCATCCTGATTGAGAAAGTCGGCGATGAGTACCGGCAAACCTATCGCGGTGAAGCCCCGACCACGGTGGAAGCACCGTTCGAAGATGTGACACGCGGGGTGTTGAACGCGATTGCGGAAATTGAAGAACTCTCCGGACGGAAAATCCTCGACGGCGACCAGATCATGACGCCCTGTCGCGATCCGAAGACGGGCGTGGACATCTATATCTCTACTAGCAGCGCGGGCGGCGGGTTGCAAATGATGGTAACGGGGGTCGTGCAAAACATGACCGGGGAGAGCGCGCAACGGGCTGCGCTGGGGGCCGGCGCGATCGTTATCGATGTGTTGGCTTCGAACGATGGCCGGTTGCCGCATGAAAAAATCGAGCGCATTCGTACGATGAGGCCGGACATGATCTTGATGTCCGGCGGAACGGACGGTGGGGCAGTGAGCCATGTGGTCGAGATGGCCGAGTATATTGCCGCCGCGGAGCCGCGACCTCGGTTTGGGGCCACGTATAAGCTCCCGTTGGTGTACGCCGGCAACACAGATGCCCAGCCGCAAGTGAAGAAGATCCTGGGCGAGAAGACCGCGTTGGTGCTGACTGAGAATATTCGGCCTGTGCTGGAACGAGAGAATCTCGCGCCGGCGCGGAATAAGATTCACGATCTGTTTCTCGAACATGTCATGCAGCAGGCGCCGGGCTACAAGAAACTGATTGAGATGGCCGGTGCGCCGATCATGCCGACGCCGGCGGCGGTCGGCGTCATCATGGAAACGATTGCGAAACGGGAACATTTGAACTTGATTGGGGTGGACATCGGCGGCGCAACCACAGACGTGTTCTCGGTCTTCGAGGGACTCTTCAATCGAACCGTCAGCGCGAACCTCGGGATGTCGTACAGTATTTCCAACGTGTTGGCGGAAGCCGGGCTTGCCAATATCATGCGTTGGGTGCCGTTTACGATCGACGAACAGACGCTCCGCAACCGGATCAAGAACAAGATGATCCGGCCCACGACGATTCCGCAGACGCTGGACGAGTTGCAGATTGAACATGCCATTGCCCGCGAAGCGCTCCGGCTCGCCTTGATCCATCATAAATCTCTCGCGACGGCTCTCAAGGGCATACAACAAGAACGCACGATCTCGGATGTGTTCGAGCAGCAGCAGTCCGGCAAGACATTGATCGACATGCTCAAGCTGGATTTGATCGTGGGAAGCGGTGGGATTCTGTCCCATGCGCCGCGCCGCGTGCAATCGATGCTGATGATGGTGGATGCCTATGAACCACTCGGGGTGACGCGGCTTTCGGTGGACAGCATCTTCATGATGCCGCATCTCGGCGTGCTCTCGACGATCGATGAGAAGGCGGCGACCGATGTGTTTGTCCGCGATTGCATGGTCTATCTTGGAACCTGTATCGCACCGATTGGGCAGGGGAAGGACGGGGACCGGTGCGCGGACTACGTCATCACGTTTGCCGATGAGCGAGTGGACAAGGGGACACTCGCGTTCGGCGACTTGCGACTGGTTCCCTTAGCCGGCGATCAGAAGGCGTCGATCGTAATCCAGCCGGTAAAACAGGTGAATCTCGGAGCAGGGGCGGGAGTGTCGGTCACGCGAGAGGTGCAAGGCGGCGTGGTGGGGCTCTTGCTCGATGGACGAGGACGTCCGTTGCAGTTGCCGACCGATCACAATGCCCGAGTCGCAGCGTTGACGAAATGGTACAGCGCAGTGGGGCTATACCCAACTGCGAGTTAGGAGTTCTGAGTTGTAAGTTCTTAGTTGTTTGGAGGGGGACGTTAGCTCAGAACTCAGAACTCAGAACTCAGAACTTTACCTATGCCTCACAGTTACACTCCAGGCCTCACCGTCACAGAGCAGACCACGGTCCGTCGTCGACGGATGTTGTCGTTGCCCGGCAGCGTGCTGGTCACGATAGGAGAAACCGTGCGCGCGGATCAGGCAGTGGCTCGCGCGGAATTGCCGGGGAAGGTCTATCCCCTGAATCTCGCCAATCAGTTGGGTGTGGCCCCGGATGAAATTCACGAATATCTGATCAAGAAGGTCGGCGATCCGGTGCGGAAGGACGAGATTCTGGCCGAGAACAAACCGCTCATTAAGTGGCTGAAGACAGAGGTTCGCTCTCCGATCACCGGCGTTGTGGAATCCGTGTCTTCCGTCACGGGGCAGGTGCTGTTGCGAGAGCCGCCGCGTCTGTTGGAGTTGTTGGGCTATGTGGATGGGCGCATTGTCGAGGTGATTCCGCAGCAGGGCGTCGTGGTTGAAGCGACGTGCAGCCTGGTGCAAGGGATCTTCGGCATCGGTGGTGAAACCAGGGGCGAAATTGTGATCGCCGTGACGTCGCCGGACGAAGCGCTCACGCCGCGCCACCTCACCGCGGACATGAAAGGCAAGGTTGTCGTGGGCGGCTCCTTCGTCTCGTCCGACGCGCTGGCACCCGCAAAAGAGGTAGGGGTTGCGGGTGTGGTGATTGGCGGCATTCACGATAAGGATTTGCGAGCACTGCTGGGCTACGACATTGGCGTAGCCATCACGGGCACGGAACAGGTCGGCTTGACCCTGATTCTTACCGAAGGGTTCGGTTCCATCCCCATGGCCGACAAAACATTTACTCTTTTCTCTGCCCATGCAGGGCAACCGGCGTCTATTTCAGGCGCCACGCAAATTCGTGCCGGCGTCATTCGTCCGGAGATCATCATTCCCAAACAGGCAGACGCAGCGGGCGATCACGGTATGGCCACCGTGCCGCAGCGGGAAGGTATCAGGATCGGCGACCAGGTGCGCATCATTCGAGACCCCTTGTTCGGCAAGATCGGCGAAGTCGCGAGTTTGCCGGCCGATCTCCAGAAGATTCCGACCGAGAGTGACGTGCGCGTGATGGAAGTCCGTTTTGCCGACGGCAGCAGGGCTGTTATTCCGCGGACGAATATTGAATTGATTGAAGGGTCCTAGCGGGATGCTGAAAACGTCCGCCAGCTTCGTTCTCGGCTCATCGAAATCCTCAACGTACCCCCGAGGGTACGCCTCCGGTTTCGACTCGCCTGTGGCCTTGCTGGACAGCCGTTTTGAGCATCCCGTCTTATGGAAAGCATCGGTGTTCCTGCTCGTGGCTGTTCTGAGTCAGTCATGGTTGCCGGTGTTTGCGCAAACAGCCGAGACAAAGAAAGCCCTCTCGCCCCCTCAGGATGTTCGTGTGTTCGATACTCCGAGCGATGGCGGAGGCAGTCTGACTGTGCTGTGGGCGCCTGCGTCTGACGATAGTGCCGCAGTCAAGTACCAGATCTTGCTCAGCGAGGGACCCACGCCGCCGGATCCTGCTGCGATGAAAGTTGTGGCGGAGTTTCCTGCGAATCAGCGCTATGTCCGTGAGTCCAAGTGGCCCTGGTGGACGAGACCGACGACGGGAGACCAGCATCAGTTTGCGCTGAGGAATGGGAAAGGAGTCGAGCTCAAAAACGGGACGACCTACTTTGTGACCGTGGCGAAGGTCTCTGGCGACAATCGAGCTTTGGCCACGCCTGTTCAGGCTACGCCGGAACCGAACTGGATCAACTGGAATCAGATGAATAATCTGTTGCTGGCGCTTCTGTTCGGCGGCATCGTATTCTACGCCATTGGTACAGCCAGAAAACGGGAGATCTTTCTCAGGCGTATCCCCGGCCTTGATGCGGTGGATGAGGCCATCGGCCGCGCAACTGAGTTGGGCAAGCCGATCCTGTACATGACCGGCGCCCACGACATGAGCGATCCCTCCACCATTGCGGCGGCAGTGATTCTTGGGCGCGTGGCTAAACGCGCGGCCGCCTATGGGACCGATTTGCTCGTGCCACACCGCGAGCCGATCACCATGGCCGTCTGCCAGGAGATTACCAAACAGGCCTATCTGGAAGCCGGCAAGCCCGATCTCTATAAGGACGATTCCAATTTCTTCATTACGTCGGATCAATTCAGCTATACCGCGGCGGTGGACGGTATCATGCTGCGCAAAAAGCCGGCGGCGAACTTCTTTATGGGGCATTATTTCGCCGAGGCGTTGCTGTTGACAGAAACCGGCGCGAGCACCGGCGCGATCCAAATTGCCGGGACGGACGCGGATCATCAGCTGCCGTTCTTCGTCACGACCTGCGACTACACCTTGATCGGGGAGGAGCTCTACGCTGCCAGTGCCTATCTCTCCAGAGAACCGGTTCAAGTCGGCACGTTGCGCGGACAGGATATCGGCAAGGCGCTCATCCTCGGCGTCCTTGGCATCGGGACCATACTGGCTACTCTTGGGGTGATGCTCGATGCGCAGTGGCCACACATATTTCTGGACGTATTTAAGGACGTGAAATGAACTTTTTCCGCCGACAGGTTCCGCTCCTGATTACGCTCATCACCGGCATCGTATTCGCGGCGCAATACTATGTGCCGCACCCGGCATCGGAGCAGATGCTGACCTCCGTCACTAAGTGGCTCCAGATCATCGGGGGGTTCGCGCTGGTGCTGGGCGTCAGCAGTCTGTTCCATGTCCATGCCGTCAAGATCCGGCGTAAAGAAGTGGGGTGGGGCTATAGTTTCGTCCTCTATGTCGGCATGCTGGGGACCATTGCGGTCGGCTTGTGGTCCAACGGCAAGGAAGCCATCGACGGGACCATGACGGCCTTTGGGTGGGTCTATAACTTTATGATGGTCCCGCTACAGGGGACGATGTTCGCTATTCTGGCCTTCTTCATTGCCTCGGCTGCCTATCGGTCGTTCCGCGCGCGGAGCCGCGAGGCGGCGGTGCTGCTCATTGCCGCGGTGATCGTCATGATGGGCCGTGTCCCGCTCGGAGAATATCTGATCCCGATCAGCGGCGATCTGTCTCAGTGGATCTTGAACGTGCTGAATGCGTCGGTGCGGCGCGCGATCCTGATCGGCGTCAGTCTCGGCACCGTCGCGCTTTCTATTAAGATTATTTTCGGCATGGAACGGTCGTATCTGGGTGGGGGAAAAGAGTGATGGGTGATGAGTGATGTGTGACGAGAAAATGCAGTTGTCTTTTCCGCACCCATCACTGATCACCGTTCACTGATCACTATTATGACTTTCACTGAACGTATGCTGAAGATCGACCGGCGGATCATCTTCCTGGTGATCGGCCTCTGCACGCTCTTGCCGCTGCTCTACCCGGTTGGATTGCCGATCAAGATTTCGCCGGAGGTCCGCGGAGTGTATGACCATATCGAGTCGCTCCCCGAGGGGTCCGTATTCCTGCTCTCGCTGGACTTCGATCCGGCGTCGAAGCCCGAGCTGCATCCCCAAGCGATTTCGTTGCTGCGTCATGCCTTCAGGAAGAACCTCCGCGTGATCGCGATGACGCTCTGGGTCTCCGGCACCGGCATGGCCGACCAGGTCGTCACGCAAGTCGCTCGCGAGATGGGCAAGGACAGCGGGAAGGATTATGTGTTCCTCGGCTGGAGCCCAGGCGGGACCGCCGTCATCATCAACATGGGGCAGGACCTCTATGGCGCGTTCCCAGCCGACTACAGCGGCAAACCCACGAAGGGTTTATCCGTCTTGCAAGGCGTCGCGAGCCTGCGCGATGTGAACTATGCCGTCAGCTTGGGCGCCGGCAATCCCGGCGTGGAAGCCTGGTACGTCTTCGGCAAGGACAAATACAAGTTTGAACTCGGCGGCGGCTGCACGGGTGTGATGGCGCCCGGGCTCTATCCATTGTTGCGCAGCGGGCAGATCAATGGCTTGATCGGTGGCCTGCGAGGTGCGGCAGAATATGAAATTCTCATCGACCAGAAGGGCAAGGCCGTCGCCGGCATGGATGCGCAGTCGGCCACCCATCTTGCCATCATTGTGCTGGTCATTATGTGCAACCTGTTCTATTTCTCATCGCGCAACAGAGCTCGACAGCAGGGGGGGTGACGAGGAAGCGGCCAGGTGTCCTCCTTGCTCGCAGAACGCGCACGATAAAAAGGGTGGGAAGGACACCCACGTTGGTCCTGTGCTCCCGGAACGCGCGCCCTCAGAAGGGCCTCGTTCGACGGCCGCACGTAGACCAACATGGGTGCCCTTCCCACGGAGAAAAACCAGCGAGCTTGGAAGGATCAATATGAAAATGCTCGTCCGATGCGCGCAGTCGAGGGCAGCCTTGGCCACTCCTCTGGGGAGAGGAAGTAAAAGTCAGAAGGACCTCGCGTGGGTAAAGAGCGCGTCTCGGCGCGCTCAAGGGCGGTGGGTGAGAGTGGCGCGCGCAGTGGGGGACTCATCAGGCCACCAGTTGAGTCGGGGAAGCAGATGTTGAGTTCAGACTGTAAAGGATAATCGAGTGGCGATTGAAATCATCATTGGGGCGTGGGTGGCGACGGGGTTGACCCTCTTCATCTTCACGTTTCTCTATCAGGACAACCCGCTCTTCAAGCTGGCGGAGAATCTCTACGTCGGCGTATCGGTCGGCTATACCATCGTCAAGACCTACGATACGGTGATTGTGCAGCTCATCTGGAAGCCGATCGTCGATAATAGGGAATGGTCTCTATTGATTCCTGTTGCGATCGGGACGCTCATGCTCACGCGCTATGTCCCGAAGGCGGCATGGTTGTCACGTTATGCGTTCGCCTTCATTGTGGGCGTCGGATCAGGGCTCGCGATCCCACGGACCATCTCGTCCTTTATCTTGAAGCAGATCGAGGACACGGTTCGCCCGCTCTTGACGTTGGTACCGGGAGAAGGCGTCACCTTTACGTGGAGTCTCTTGAATCCTGCCAGCAGCCTGAACACCATTATCATCCTGGTCGGCGTCAGCTCGGTGCTGTTCTATTTCTTTTTCTCCGTCGAGCATAGGGGGCCGGGCAAGGTTGTCGCCCGCACGGGCATTCTATTCCTGATGATCGCCTTCGGTGCAGCCTTTGGCTATACCGTGATGGCCCGCATGTCGCTCTTGATTGGGCGATTGACCGATCTTATCGAGTTCACCGATCCCTCCTATGGCCGTCCGAGCCTTTGGCTTGCGGGGTTGACCATCCTCGCCTTGGTGGTCATGGCCCGCCGGTCGAGCGGCAAGCAACCTAAAGAGGAAGAAAGGTAGGTCTGTCGGGTCTATCTGGTCTGTCTTGTGTGTTTGGTTAAACGGACCTAACCAGATCGACGAGATAGGCCAGAAAGACCGAACAGACCAGTTCGGCAATTGATACTGTGCAGCTGTATCAGCTACCCTGTGAGCGAGTTCTGAGGGGGCGATGGTTGATCTGGTTCTGTCCAAGCAGGGTGTGCCCATTCGGCTCACAGATGAGCGGTGGTCACACATTACAGAGGAGCATTGTGATCTCGCCGGGTTACGATCTGAAGTGCCGGGGACCGTCGGTCAACCAGAGCGTATTCTGCTTGGTGGCGAGGGGGGAGCATCTGGCGATCCATGAGATGGAAGAGGGCAAGCATCTTGTGGTTGTCTATCGGGAAGGAATTGAGGACGGGTTTATCATCACTGCGTTTGTGACGCGAAGGGTGCGGTCGCTGGAAAAGAGGAGGCAGGTATGGCCATAGTCGATTATCAGGAATACTTGAAATTGATTCCAGCGGTCAATCGAGCGCCGCAGCATGCGGTCTGGCTGACGTACGACGCGGAAGCCGACACATTGTACGTGAACTACAAGAAGTCCAGCCATGCAACAGACAGCGAGATGACCGATGACGATGTCATTGTTCGCTATGCAGGCGAAGAAGTCATTGGGTTTTCGGTCTTGCATGCGAGTAAACGAGCAAAATCTGCGTAGCCGAGTATCACTGGTAATAGAGTCATGACCACTTCTTCCAGCACCGCGAACGATCCCATACAGTGCCCCGCGCTTCGCAATCTGCAATTCTCGCCGATCAAAGAAGGTGAGGAGCAGTACATGGTCCTGTGGGACCCGACTGGACTAAGCAAAGAGAAGCTCGTGTTGCCGCTCAACTATTTTTTCATTATTCAGCATTTTGACGGGGAGCATTCGCTGGCGGAAATCGGAGCGCTCTATCTCAAACGATTCGGTGAATTTCTGGTGCCGAGCAAGATAGCGCAGCTGGTCTCCGATCTGAATGAGAAACTGTTCTTGGAAGGTCAGCGTGCCGATGACGCGCGCCGGCTGGCGCGGGAGGCCTATCGCGAGAGCCCACTTCGCCGTGCAGCCTTTGCCGGTCGGAGCTACGAAGCCGACGGAACGAAACTGAAAAAACAAATCGACGGATTCTTTACTTCCCAAGAAGGACCGGACTTCAAACCATCAGAGAACGCGGGTAAGAAGATCAAAGGCCTCGTCGCCCCGACGTACGACTTGAAACACGCAGGGCCGATCTATGCCTGGGCCTATAAAGAACTGCAAGATTCGGAGCAGCCGGATCTGTTCGTCATCATCGGCACGGCCTCTGCCGGATTGGACCATGTGTTTGCCGTAACGGATAAGGATTTCGAGACGCCTCTCGGGGTCGTGTCCGCCGACCAACCGATCCTGAGTCAGCTCAAGGCCACGCTCCCGGAATTTTTCGAAGACGATCTCAGCCATCAAGCGGAGCAGGCCCTGGAGTTTCAGCTCCCGTTTCTTCAGGACATCGTGGGGAGCAAGAAGCCCTTCACCATCGTGCCGATCTTGAGTGCCTTTTCCGCAGCGAGCTTGGGAGATCCGACCGTGCGCCAATCGGTCGAGCAGTTCTTGAGCCGCCTTCGAGAGGTCCTTACGCAATCGGGCAGATCCTACTGTGTGATCGCAGCGGGTGAGCTGGCGCATCTGGGCATGCGTTATGGAGACAAGGCGCCTCCAACGGACTTCTCCTTTCATCGCTGCATGCAGTTCGACTTGGAAATGTTGAAACCGGTGGAGGAGCGACAGCCGGAAGCATTCGCCGACTACATCAGGAAAGAACAGGATCAGCGCCGGATCTCCGGTTTCTCACCCATCTATTCCCTGCTGCGCTTGATCGAAGCGGAGAGCGGGCAGGTCTTACGCTACGACCGCGGGATTACGGATCAGTATAATTCGACGGTGACGTATGCCAGCATGGCCTTCTTCTAGTCGCGGCTGCTGAAACAGACTCCCAGCTGCGTTCTCACCTCGAACAGGTCCTCAACGTACCCGAGAGGGTACGCCTCCGGCCTGTTCTTCGGCTGCGGCCTTGCTGGATAGTCTGTTTGAGCAGCCTGGCCGGAGATTTCCGGAAAATCCGCTAACTTCGTTTTCTGGTCGCCCCAATCTTCAACGTGCCTCTCCGGGGAAGGGCTGCCAGGCTGCTCGGGGTAGGCGGGTGAGAGCTATTACGCTTCCTGTTGTGATTCGCCTGCGGCCTTGTTGGATGATCTTGGTGGCCATTGGCATTGTGATCATCGCGGAGACAAAGACGGCGAGGAGGCTATCTTTCGAACGTCTTTGAGAAGGAGGAAGAGATGCAAGGGATCGCTTGGTGAGGGCAGGAAATCGAAGTGCTTGTAGAATCCTTTGGCTGCATCATCTTTTGCGTGAACCACGAAGGCACGAATCCCTGCAATGTCGGCGGCGTGAAGCGTCCGTAGCATGGCATCTTTCAATAACGCAGCCCCGACCCCTTTGCTCTGCCAATGAGAGTCTACGGCGAGTCGTGCGAGTAACATAATGGGAATAGCGTGATGCTCGAGCCCTTTGTTAACTCGCTCTGGCGCCTTTTCATACTCAACCGACCCGACCGCAAGGGAGTAATAACCTATAACGGTTTGATCAGCCAAACCAACATAGGTTTTTGATGTCCCATTATTTTGATTGAGCAACGCGTACTGTTGCAGGAAGCGATTCAGGTCTTTGTTGCCGCAGTCGAACGCGTCAACAGCGTGAACCCGCTGAAGCGTTTCGATCTTTCGAGTCAACGCGTTTCTGTGGACGTAGGGATAGGAGTCGCGTCAAAGAGCCCAGGTTCAGTCAACAGACGCTGCATACGAGGAAGAGGGCGAGTCGGAGCATCCAATGCAGTCAGGAACTCAGTCCATTTTGCCTTGCTCAAGCTAAATGTACGACGATCTGCCAACGTTTCATCTGCACGGGCCATGGCACTTTCAAGGACAAACGCGCTCACTGAACGATGAGAAGCAGCGGCGGCAGCTTCCAACGTTCGCTTGGTTGAGCGGCTCACCCGAAGATCCAGCTTTTCCGTGCGAAGCGTACGTGCTGACATAACGCCTCCTTTCATTGAACAAAAGATAGCGCAGTAGTTTTTACATGTCAAGACAATGTCTTGACGATTTATTCATGTAAAATCAAATTGTTATACAATTTCACATGCTGGATAGTCGTGAGGCTCACATGCAAACCCATTGAGTTTCCCTAATCGAAGTCTCGAGGAAAGGGAAGACGATGAAGATACAGAAGTGACGCCTCGTCTCTTCGCTCGCTGCAGCCTAGCCGGAGAGTCGTTTTGACCGCCCTGCCGGGAGGCTGCTGCCCCCCAACTTCGTTCTCGGTTCGTCACAATCCTCAACGCACCCCTCCCCAGGGAAGAGCTGCCGGGCAGCTCGGGGCGGGTGGGTGGAATATTGTGCGCAGTGGGGATCATCCCAGCCACCCCTTAGTAAGTGATAGTTTGCTGCGGCCTTGCTGGACAGTCTGTTTGAGCTGTCGGCGGGAATGTATACCTATTGTGCCACACGTGTGGTCTATCGCAGTCAATACAACGAGCTGAGTTGACAGGCTTCGAGGGTGCCAATAGAATCAGTTCTGTCAATGCTCCCCGCTGTGGAAAGAAGGATTAGGTTATGAGGCACGTATCCGCTCACTATGACGGAGAGAAGGTGATCCTGGATGAGCCTGTGTCGCTTTCAGCCGATACGCAGGTTGAGGTGGTCATTCCAGATTCGAAGGAGGAACTCACGACGTTGAGGACCGACGTGTTCCTTGCTTCTTTACCCAGTCTCACGCGTATGTGGGATAATCCGCGCGATGCCGAGTATGACAAGCTATGAACGGGGAGATGTCGTCCTGGCGACTTTGCCGTTCTCGAATCTGACGGTGCGCCTCACCCTTCGGTCGATCTCTTTCTCCTGCCTCTGACTTCTCAGCTTGAAAATCTGCAACCAGGTGAATTTGCCTTAGTTGAGTGGAAAGGAGCCGGACTGCTGTTTCCGAGTGTCGTCAAGCGCGGACTGTTTACGCTAGATAAAACGTGCATCAACAGGCGATTTGGTCGTCTTGCCGCTGCCGATCAGGAGGAACTCGACAGCGCATTGCGGCTCTGGCTGGGGCTGTAGACCAAAAGAACAGGATCAGCGCCGGATCTCCGGCTTCTCCCCCATCTATTCCCTACTGCGGCTGATCGAAGCGGAGACCGGGCAGGTCTTACGCTACGACCGCGGCATCACGGACCAGTTCAATTTCACCGTTACGTACGCCAGTATGGCGTTTTTCTAGTCAGGGCGGTGAAAACGACCGCCGGCGTCGTTCTCGTGTCGCTCAGACCCTCGACGTACCATAAAATGTACGACTCGGCCCTTCGCTCGCTGCGGCCTAGCCGGACAGTCGTTTTGACCGTCCTGCCGAGAGGCTGCTACCCCCAACTTCGGTCTCTGTTCGTCACAATCATCAACGTACCCCCATTTGGGACAGAGCTGCCCAGCAGTTTTGGGTGGGTGAGTAGAACTGTTACGATTCCGGTCCTGCCTCGCCTGCGGCCTCGTTGGAGGACCCTTTTGAGCAGCCTGCGATAATTTATGCTTGTTGTGCCACAGGTGTAGATCATCGAAGTTCTAGCGTGCCAGCACAGTTATTCCGCAGCAGCTAGAATTGCACTCGGAATGTGACGCCAGCGGCATGATTCGTGGTGCTGTAGGTGCCGTTCACGGTGGGATTGGGACTACCAGTCACGGTGCGGGTATCGAACAGGAAGGCTTGGTACGACAGGTCCATGCCCATCGAACGCTTGGCGAAGAATCCCTTTTCTGTATCGGCGCAGGAAATAATGCCGAAGAATTTCCCGCCGCCGTGGCAGAGAAATCCCACACCGGCCGAGACCACATTCACATCACTGTCAGCAAAGGCAGGATCAAAGTTGAGATCCGACACAGGTGTTTGCGAGCGGCTGTAGCCGGTTCGAAGGGCTACGTCCCATGACCGCGCGTCTGTCAAGCCGAGCCATTTGTATTCTGTTCCGACATTGACACTGACCGAGTTCTTCCATTGATGGGGGCTCGGCAAGGTTGCCCCATTCGAGAGCTGCACGTCCGCATTGCGAATCGATTGCCAGCGGACATAGTCCACATCTACTTCCAGCTTCCACGCTCGTTCTTGATTGCGTACCGGCCAGAACGCCACGCCACCAGTCCAGATTTCCGGCAGACGAATCGAGGTAGAGGCGTTGGTGACAAGTGTACCGTTCGCTCGGAGTTCGCCATTCAAGGTCAAGACCGCTTGGCTTCGCCAGATGCCTGCGAACGAGAGCCGTGGCTTGCCGTCGTCGGTGCGCCAGGGGGTATAGAGCAAACTGGCATTCAGTCCCGCCGTCGTGCCGGACCCGTTGAGTTCAAGTGCTGTGCCGGGAGGGAATCCCGACCCAGGAGGTGCGAGAAACTGGCGCTCGGCTTGTCCCTCTCCGAGAAAACTCGCAAAGGTCAGAATGTCTGCACCGAGACCGACTGACAATGATTCCGTCAATTTGTACGCCAGCGTCGGCTTGATAGCGATCAAGGGGAGTTGCGCAAAGGTCACCGAAGTGGCAAACGAACCATTCGTTGGATACTTGGCCGCGAATCCGTACAAGTTTTGTATGCCCAGCCCGGCACTTAGGTCCCCCAGGGCTGAAATGCCCAGGTCTTTTAAATTCGCAGTCAGGAACATTTGTCCCGGTGGCGGCAGGCCGATGGGAAAGGGCCTGTCGTTCTGGACGGTGGCGCCGGTCGGACTTGTAAACATTGTGTTGACGCTGACGAATTGGGCTCCCCCAGCGAACTCAATACCGCGCACCTGCGTCATCCCCGCAGGGTTATAAAAGATTGCCGAGGCGTTGTCGGCCTGCGCGGCGAATGCATTGCCTTGACCGATCGCCGCTGCATCGTGGAACGGGTTGCGAAACCCGTCAGCCCAAGTAGGCGTTGAGGACAGAAAAATACACGTGATCGCTAGGATACAAAGTCTTCCAGACGTGCTGATAAAGCGACTGGCTCGTAAAGAATACACGTAAATCATGGTTTCGAGTGGAATCGAGCGTTGTTCCGTACCATGCGCGGCTGTATAGAATCAACGATTCCTCTTGTGATTTCGGCTTGCCCTAAGGATAATCCCCTCCCGTCCATTGGCATTGCGATTATACTGAAGGAAGTTTCATGCCACGTGGTTTCCAGTCGCGCCCGCATCGTATACGCCTGGCCAAGCTCACCCCGCCGACCTTGCCGGTGGTGCTCAAACGAGCACGGCTGTTTCGCCTTCTCGACAAGTCCAGGAAACGCCCTCTCACCTGGATCACAGCCCTGCCCGGCGCCGGGAAAAGCACGCTGGTGGCGAGTTATCTCAAAGCGCGCCGCCTCCCGGTCTTATGGTACCGGCTGGATGAGAGCGATGCAGACCCCTCCTCGTTCTTTCACTACCTCAGTCTGGCTGCCAAAGCCCTCGCTCCGCGATTTCGGAAGCCGCTTCCTGTTCTGACGCCCGAATATGCCTTGGGGCTTCCCACCTTCACTCGGAGGTTTTTTCAAGAGTTCAGTGCACGTCTGCCGCGTCGTTGCGTGCTGGTCCTGGACAACTATCAAGAAGTGCCCGCTACCTCGGGCCTGCATCAGTTGTTGGTCTGGGGCTTTCAAGAACTACCCAGACATGTCTCTGTCATGGCCGTGAGCCGTCAGAATCCACCGGCCGCGATGGTTAAATTAGAGACCGAGCGCGCGGTGGCGCTCATCGGTCCCGAACAGGTAGAGTTCTCGAAGACTGAAGCCAAGGCGTTGGTCCACCTTCATGGCCAGCGGGGATCGAATTCTCTAACGAAGGGGATTGTCGACGACCTGTACCGGCGAGTGGGAGGCTGGGCAGCCGGTATTGTGCTCACGCTGGAACACGAAAAAAAACGAGCACGTCCGTGTCTCATCAGGTCGACTTCGCGCCTGAAGCGGTCTTCCACTACCTAGCCAGTGAGGTGATGGAGCGGGTCGCGCCGGACGTACAAAGCCTGCTGCTCAAGACAAGCCTGTTGCCGGATATCACGGTGCCGATGGCTGAGCGACTGACCAACCTCTCGACGGCCGGTGAGGTGTTGGCGTCGCTCCATCGAGCGCGATATTTCACGGAACGCCGGCAGGAACCGGAGTTCTCCTACCAGTACCATTCACTCTTCCGCGAATTTCTCCAACAACGGGCTCGACAGGTTATGAGTCCAACGGAGTTCAGTGCGCTTCAACGGAAAGCGGCCGGGTTGCTCGTGAGCGCAGGCCGCATCGAGGATGGGGTGAAACTGCTACAGGCAGCAGAGGATTGGGAAGGCCTCGCCCGCATCATCGTTGCAGAGGCAGGACACTTAATCGAGCAAGGACGCGTACAGACGCTTGAGGGTTGGATAAGGAGTGTGCCCGAGAAGGTTCGTCAGGAGATACCCTGGTTGAATTACTGGCTTGCGTCAACCCGGATGGTTTTTAACTCCGACGAGGCCTACGGTTTGTTTGAACAGGTTTTTGGCAAATTCCGATCACAAGAAGATCGAGTCGGTGTCTTGTTGTCCTGGTGTGGCATGGTTCGGACGGTCTTATTCCAGTGGGCCGATCTGGGTCGTCTGACCAAATGGCTGGACCTATTTCCGCGCATCCATTCTGCAGGGACGCCGTATCCGTCGATTGAGGTGGAAGCCCACGTGGCGGACTGTATGGCCGGTATCATTATGCAAATGCATCAGGACCGGACTGACGCGAGAGCCTGGTTAGACCGAGCGGTGGATCTATCACAAAGGAGATCAGCCATGTATCGAAAACTGTTGCAGCTTTTTCTCACAACCGCTCTTCTGAGCGGAGTGCTCGTTTGGCCCGGTGGCATAACGGCGGCGAATGCGGCGAACCTTTTCGCCAAGGTGAGCCAGACCGGCGCCTTAGGCCTCGCGCATAAATAACGTGACTAAGTATTCTTTCGTGCTGGCGGGACCGTGTAGTTCCAATCACCATGAAATTTGTCCAGCTTGAGATTGAGC
>JAWXBV010000027.1:0-3241 GCA_034440335.1 Nitrospirota bacterium
CCGACTCGCGTGGCGCGACCATCCACCCCACCACGTATCGGCTGAAGATGTCGAGGATCACGGAGAGGTGGAAGTCGGTCCACTTCACCGGGCCCAGGAGTTTCGTGATATCCCAGGACCAGACCTCATTCGGTCCCGTGGCCAGCAGTTCCGGCTTGTGGTCGCTCGGGGTGACGCCGCTGGTTGCGCCGTTCCCGAACCAGTCGGCTCTCCCGAAGGATCCGGTACATCGTGGGGATCGAACAGAGGAAGGTCCCCTCGTCCAACAGGGTGGCGTACACCTGTGCGGGTGCACGGTCCGCGAATCGGTCGTCGTTGAGCACCGCGAGCACCTGCGTTCGTTCCTCGGGTGGGAGGGCCCGGGGGACGAAGCCCGGGCGCCGGGGCCGCGTGCTCTTCGGGTGCGGCCGTCGGTAGAAGCTCGCCCGCGCCACGGACAGGGCCGCGCACGCCGCGGCGATCCCGATCACCGTCCGCTGTTGCGCGACCACCGTCATCAGGGCCTCTCGCCGTGCCGCTGGAGCGCGACCCCCAGGATCTCGGAGACTTTTTTTTGGAGTTCGACCAGGGCTTCGGCGCGTTCAGCACGGGCGGTCAGCCACCGCGCCTCCTTCTCCAATGCCGCCACCGTCGCGGTCAGCGGATTCGTTGCTTTCGGCACCGGGCCTCGTCTGGCAGGGGCGAGCCCCATGAGCTCCCTCGCCCGCCGCTGTTTGCGCCAGAGGCACAGATGGGAGGTGTACAATCCTTCCCGCCGCAGCACGGCACCAATCTCTCCTGGCTCCGTGCAGGCGTCTGCTTCCCGCAAGACCCTGAGCTTGTACTCGGCGGTAAACTGTCGCCGCGTCGCCTTCGCCATGACTTCGACTCCCCGCGGTCGATCATCCAGCGCCACGGTGGAACTGTGTGCACTCATCTTCAGAATCCTTGCTCGCCCTGCTCAGTAAACTTTATGCCGCTGACTGTCTCACTCATCTTGACACGGAGAGCTCCTAACAATCGCGCGCAACGATCTGTCTGCCATTCTGCCCCTGGACTGCCATATCCTGCTCGACCCTCATTCCATTGAACAGTTTCTTGATGCCCTGGATGGAAGCCCTCCGAACGGGGATCTGGTCTACGGCCATGGCCATCACGATTCTGGCCTCGATGAGCGGTTGTTCACACTCAATCGGGAACGGGATGCGAAACGTGAAGGGAAGGAGGCGCTTCAGTGGAGGGTGGTTTTTCTATGGTCAGGGGAACTTTCTCGGTACGATTCAACAACAGGTGGATTCAATCTGGCCATTGGGCCGATCTTCACACCCACCAAGTGGGGCATGGTCCGATTCAAACCAGAAGAAGTTCCGAGTAATCTCATCGCCATTCCTCATCCCGACAGCCGTGACCGCTTCCGTCGACAGCTTGCCGCCGGACGAACAAACAATATTGAGATGGCTATGGTGGGGCGGCTTGTCCCAGAAGAGTCTCTTGTCTACGACTTTTCACATGATGAAGAAGGTGTGGGCATCATCATGCCGGTCGTGAGGATCGAACGGATTGAGTATCTGCTGGCCCGGTGAGATCCCGCAGGACGCTCAA
Source organism: Nitrospirota bacterium (assembly GCA_034440335.1). Classification (GTDB taxonomy): domain Bacteria; phylum Nitrospirota; class Nitrospiria; order Nitrospirales; family Nitrospiraceae; genus Palsa-1315. Next base: position 1,582 of record JAWXBV010000027.1, read on the forward strand.
AAAGGCCTTCCAGCAAGGCCGCAGCGAGCGAAGAGGCGAGGCGTACGCTTCGGTACGTTGAGCCTCTGAGCGACGCGAGAACGATGCTGGTGGACTTTTTCAACATCCTGCTAGAAGCCTGTCCGGCATTGACCGTTCTATTGCCGTGAACAATCCGCAACCATCGGCGTCGTTCCCAGCCCGGGAAAATCCTCAATATATTTCAGCGAATACACCTCCGGCTCTTCCGGGCCAGGCACCTTGCATTTGACCGCACCTCCTTCGCCCAGTTAAGAAGACAATATCGGACAGGCTTCTCTATTTGCATTACTCATGAAGACTTCTTCTGCAACTTCCATCTGCTGCTTTTGCGCCTGTTCAAGCACCTTTGCGACGAACTGCCTTGAGCACCCTCACCTGCCCATCCTACACCCATCATTCCTTCAGGAGAGGTGAATCAGTTTGGATTCACCTCTGAATCGAAAAGGATTCACCTCAAAACTGAGTTTAATCCTGTGCAGTTCAAAACCCCACATGTTTCACCATACGTAGGCGCCATTAAGCGTGGCTCACAATTTGCTTTTACTGCGTGGCGTGAACGACAGCGACCAATTGAGCAATGCGAAACAGACGCAAGCAAAGAGGCCACAGGCTCATTCCTTGAACCTGGCAACATGATGATATGGCTCCTGGGCGCCAGTATCATCTCCTGCCACCAAGACCTGGCCTCTGAGGAGAGATCCCAACATGGTTAGGACCATTATGATAAAGCCGAACGCCTCTAAGCCGACAAACTTCGCAGAATGTACTTATCCCCTAAAGAGGGGATAGATAAAAATAATACGTGCTACCTCCTCCCCTGAATGAGGGGGAGAGTTCCTATACGTGTCGGATTACCACAGAGGTGCGTAACAGTATAGTTACTTAATTTTCCGATTACATTCGGCGTCGGCTGAACATTGTTGGTTGAACGAAAGGAGGAAATAGCTTAGGGTAAAATATTTTAACGCGCAGCAAGTGAGGCCGTGTCTTTTCAATTTCTCAACACGGAGGTCATCATGACAATCACGGTGAAGAAAAGAAATTTTCCAGCCTTCCAAAGGTGGGGAAAGATTGCTTGCATGGGAGGGCTCGTCGGGCTTGCGGTTATGGTCCAGCTCAACGGGCCGACGCAAGCACAGGAGCAGGAGGCATCGGTAAGTTCCGTCGGGCAACCTATGACCTCGACGACTATGTTGACGGTAGAAAAGGCGGAAAGGCGGTCTATCGCAGATATGCCATCGGCGGCGGCGGATGTTTCGGCCGAGAGATGCCGCAGATTCCATTTTTATCGGATATACCCGCGGATACGCTTAAGGCGATGAAGGAACAGGCCGGATTAGCACCGCAAGGGACACGTGGCCTGAACGGAGCCCTGGCGCCGCTTGCCCCTCCCGGGGTTGTGTCAAATAACTTCAACGGCGTGAGCCAGGATGTGGCCTTCCCCGGGGGCTTCCCCCCCGATCCTCACGGCGCGGTTGGGCTATCGCACTTCGTGCAGGTCACAAACTCCCATGTTGACATCTACACCGTAGCCGGTGTGTTAGGCCTCGCGCATAAATAACGTGACTAAGTATTCTTTCGTGCTGGCGGGACCGTGTAGTTCCAATCACCATGAAATTTGTCCAGCTTGAGATTGAGC
>JAWXBV010000028.1:0-3848 GCA_034440335.1 Nitrospirota bacterium
GATTCGAGGTCTCGCCGCCATGGACCACACACAGACTGGCTGCGGAGTTGGGGGACTTCAGGCACGCTCATTTATCCATTCCAATCTGCGCTGAACCATAAATCATTTAAAGGGGGGCGATGTACTCGGAAATTCCCTAGTTGGGGAAGCCATGCCCTAAAGGAAGCCCCCTGACTCTTCTGATCAGGGGCGTCTTTCCGACTGTGCCTCGAGAAAACCGGCAATGGAACGTCGAGTTTCTCGACCAGTCACTAAATCTATATGTCCCACCTGTGAGCGCTCAGTGGTGACCTGAAAGGCCTTCTCATAGGCCGGTGGCAGCGAGGCAGATGTGACGGTGACCGATCCGTCTCCATCTTCGTGTACGATGGTAGGGTCTAGGAGGGGAAGACGTTTTTCGAATTGATCCTTGTCGAACACTACGTTGGCTCGGTGTGGTCCGGCTTCCTCGGGTATCCACACTCCCTTGGCGAGCGTGCGCTGCCCATCCGCATAGAGATAAAGCAGAGGAATCGGCCGGTCGTTCGGCGTGGTGAGGGGGGCATGGAGCAGATTGAAAAATCGTTGCGATCGATCGAGCCAGCAGGCGGTATAGGTGTCGCGACGCTCGACGATCTGCGCAGACGGCGACGGTGTCTCTTTCAATAATCCCCACCCCTGCTGCCACCAATTGGCCGGCGTATGAATCGCCCCCCTGATTGGCTGACTGGTAGGTGTCAGCAACACATCGGCCCCTAGAGCCGGCAACGTATAGTAGGAGGCGGGAAATGACGCCATGGCCTGTTGATCCAAGAGCGAGTTGTTGAGCCCGATCAGCCGGCCGTACTGCATATTTCGAAAGGACCACATAGAGCCCAGGAACGGCACACCTGCCATCACCACCTTCTCGACGTGCGCCGTACCTTCCCACGTTTCAACGGCCCGCTCCAACTCTTGATCGCCGTATCGAAGATAATAACTCACGATCAACCCACCCATGCTATGGGCGACGAGGGAGATGTGTGTGATGCCCTGAGACTTCAGACGCCGGATCTCGGCACTCAACAAACGGACGGCATCCATAAGGTCGAGGCGCCAGTCGTAATTCAATGGTTCGATCGACACGTGCCCGCCATGCAATCTGCCTAACTCCGCGAGGAGAGGACGATACACCTCGAACGAATACAGCCAGGGGACGACCCTGACTTCATCCAGAATCCCGCTCGGTCGGAGAGCCACTCCGTCGAGCGCCAGATCGGGCAACGGCATAATCAGAGATTGCGCGCCACCGAACGCTTGCGTTGCGGTGACCCAGAGAAGCTCTCCATTGTCGACTCGCGAGAGTTTAGTCCCGTAGTAGCCCGCTACCACGATGACCGCTGAGCGTGATGCCTCAGCGTAGAGTCCATGAGGAGTGACCGATGCGCTGCATGCCGAGAAGGAGCACAGGAGGAGACCAAGGATAGCGGGATACCACTGTATGGGCTTCACTCAGCGCTCTCTAACGAAAAGAATGTGTCTGTCGATTGAGTTCTTATCCAATCCGAATTTCATCGCAGTGGAAGCGGTTTACAGTTCTAAGCATAATCACTTCTTACAAGCCACTAGTCTAGTCATCATGGCAGGGGAACGGTGATGTGTGAACCACAAATGTTCTCACTGCCCGTCGGATGAGCCTTGGTCACAATGCGGTCGATCACATGAGTGAGCGAGTGCCCCTTCATTTCATCGGGACGATTCTGCAATGTTGCATGAAACGACGGAAGTAGACCAAGAATGTCTAATATGGTGGGAGTGACGTCCACTAGAGACGCCTCGCAAATCGTAGCCAGCGCTTCACTTCCTTCCTGTCCCCCCCCTTACAAAAATGATCGGCACAAGCGAGTCTGAGGCATTGAGATGCCCATGATCAGAGTGAAAATGTCGATGTGTGGTCACGTCAAGTTCCTCAAGGACTCGCCAGTCTCTTTTGTTAAGGTACGTCAATTTTTTAGACCTGTCGGCCAGCAGAACGATATCGGGTGCACTCTGAGGATCTGTTGGTAATCGTGATGCAAGCCCGTTGAGCCTTTGTACCGCCATAGGATATGCGGGACTGTTCAACGGGCTCTGATCGAGAGGCACCGCAGGCAACAATTGGATGCCTGCTCCATCATACCGATAAGGAATGAAGACATAGCGGTTGCCCTGTTTAGACAAAACGGCTTCCGGTCCCTGCTCATTCTTGTGGAGAGTCAGCAATAGGTGTTTCAAGACCGGAGCAATATCCCCTTGATAGTCAGGAGTATCCTTCCACTGTCCCTGTGCAGGCTTTACATGGAGCCCAAGGGCTCCGCCATTTAAGGTAGCCACAATATTCGAATCCCCGGAAACGGTCCCGTTGGAGAAGAATTCTAGCGAGGCACGGATCCTGGACGGAAAGCTTTCGTTGCCTAATGCCGGAGTTTCCAGATGATAGGCCTTCCCGCTTGTCTTGGTCAGTTCGGTGAACACAATATTGAGATCTTCAATGCCCAGGACTTTGTCCCAGTCAATTGAAGTATGGCCATGGTCCGATACCAACACGAAGAGCGTCCGCTGCATGACTGGTTCATCCCGCAATCCTCGCCACCGAATCAGGTCGACCGGCGTGACGTCGGACACCGATATGGCATGGTGATTTCTCACGATGGCGGGATCTCCCGCGATGAATTTCGCGATGAGGTCATCAAGATGCGTGAGATATTCTAGACGAGCCTGCTCCGGATTCTCGGGGGAGAGGTGTTCAGCATGATCGAGGCCGGCAAAATAGAGCGTCATCAGGCTCGGAAGCTTCAGCTCCGCCCCTTCCTTGGCTGCGCCATTGAAATCTTGAAGTGATTTCACCGCCGTCCATAGCGCGTTTTCGTCCACGGCGTGACTTCGATTCTGCAGATAACTCAGCAGGGTATCGAAGTCAGACCGAATCGCCCCCTGCCCACTCCCGCGCGTGAGCATGTGGTGCACGACAATGCTCTGCCCGCCACTCTGTCCGACATACTCGTAAATGGTTTTCACTCGACTGTTAATATCGTCGGAAAGGAAATCGTCCGACAGTTGCACCTTCACCGCGTCGATATGATACTCCGTGAAATGTCTCGCGACTTCTCGTTCCCTGAAAAACAGGCTATTCCCCGCAATGCCATGAGCGCCTGGGAACACGCCGGTAAACATCGACGTCCAGGCTGCATAGGTATAGGAAGGGAATACCGTCGTCGGTTGCTGGACGGCAATGCCCTTGGTCAACTGTAGGCCGCTTGGATCGACGCGCACACCGAGCAGATCGTGTAAGCCTCCTGGTCTTCGTGGAGGATTCTGCGTGAGATATTTGACCAGCGTCCCGTGTTCGAGACCATCAATGGCCAATATCACGACATGTTCAATGGGGTGACCGCTGAGAGAGCCATGCAACACGGTGTCGGCAGAGTATTGAACAGCTGGGCGGCTACAACCGTGAAGGCCTATGAGCAGGGAGACAAGCAGCAGCGCAGCTATGCATGCGGTCGGATGCCTCGTACGCAGACGCACGGTGGTACTGGCGATCATTGTTTCCAATCTTGGGAGACACCGGTGACATCATCACCCGATGCGCGAGAATACCGCCGTTCTCCCAATTATTCGGCAGTCAAACATCACCCATATAGATCTAGATGGGTGGCTACTGGTGTTCGCAGAAACCTTGACAGGAGTTATTTTATTTCGTGAACCTTGCCGGTCATGGCGTCCACATACACTTTGTGAGTGTTCTTTCCATCGACGATTTCAATCTTGTAGACGACGCGGCCGTCATCTTTTCCCATATTCACTTCAACCGTTTTGCCGGGCTTTGCCTGCTCCGCGGTTTTAATCGC
>JAWXBV010000029.1:0-11762 GCA_034440335.1 Nitrospirota bacterium
GCAGGTGCGAAACATGAAGCGCCCGGCTCCGGAACGAAATACGCTTCACGAACGACGTTTCACGCATCGAAGACGCTTCACGCCCAAGAGCAGCGAATCGGCCTGCCTGCGTGCGGACACGCACAGGCAGGCGATTGCAGCAGAAGCGTTCATGAATCATGCGGGCCAGCGCTGGGCTGTTCCGCGGGGCGGCCTTGCAGCTTCATACGGAGTTCAGCGGGTTTGTTGCAGAGCTGTCTCAGGGTCTGGCAGAACCTCACTCAACAACACAGGAGTTGTTGTCGGGAGGTCGTAGACTTGGTAGGACAGCTGAATCCCGCCGATCACGATGGTCAACCCAACGAGGGCGAACAGGATATAAAAGACAGATTGGAACGCTCTCCGATTGGTGAATGCGCCGGACACATAGAGGTACAGGGCCACGAGCACCAACGGTTGCAAAAACAGGATGGTGACAAGGATCATCATGGTCGCCACCTCAAGGGCCTACTCGTTCGAGGGACAGGACGGAAAGGGCCTCATAGGCCCAAGCAGAGGCTGAAGGGAGCGGACGCGACAGCGGGAGACGAAGGAACGCGGTCTCACCCTTCCACCCCCTTGAATGAAACAATTCAGGAAGACTCCCTCACCCACACATCTGAATATGGGTCTTAGGAAGCGGTCGTCAGTCAAGGGACCGTTTCCGCAGATAAAATCGATGCCTGCACCCATTGCATCGCCATGGAAACATGCCGAACAGTCGACGGAGGAAATCCCGCCTGCCATGCCGTATGGACCGGCGGCAGTCCACTGAAGAACAGCAGGGACAACTGACAGTGATCCCGATGGCCGAACTGGAGGGGATGCCGGCATCAACCTTCTCGACGAACACATATGGAGCAGGTTCCGTGAGCATCTAGTCCTCGAACCCGAGCCGATCGTCGCAGAGTTGGTGCGGCCGACGCTCGTTCTCCATCGACAGAGACAGGAAGGCGAGACCAGCCCGGTCCCCTTCGACCCACTGTACCCGGCCCACACCACATGGCACGGCGGCGGGACTGCCCCACGGGTACACCATGAACGTCAGGTATTGTCCAGGCTGGAGGGGTTTCGTGAGGTGGAGGCCACACCCCCGCGTTGTCATATCGATCATCAGCCCACTGGCGAGCCCTGTCTTATCCGCGACGATCATCTGGAAATCTACAAGCGCTCGCACAGACCGCCGTGGTTCTCTCCAGACTATCTGGGGTTCCTGTTCGGACAACTGGGGTACTGTTTCTTCCATGGCGAATTCGTCCTTCGCGATGTGCATCCGATATACGTATGGGGCAGCAACTCTCATGCCGAGAGCATCTGCCTCAACAGGACTCATAAATTGCGCGATTATGAGAGGCGGGGCGGTTTGGGGGGCGGAAGGTGTGAATCGGAATTGATTCAGAGGAGAACGAAAGGATACAGCCGTGAGACTCCGAGGAGGTCGTCCAGTTCACATGCAGTGATTCTTAACCCTCATCTTGTTCGTCTGTCGCCCTCTTCGTCCCCCGCTGCCCCACCTCAATGATTCGCCCCAAAGAATTTGTACCGCGAGATTCGGTGATGAGGTCGTAGAGGCCTCTGCTTGGTGCAGAGGCCCCTCCTCTCCAACACTTCGACAATGGCGGCGATCTCCCATCTGTGGAAGCCGGTCGCTTCTTCGAGGAGACCTACTGTCGCGTGGGGGGCGTTCGGGGTTCATTTTCCTTTTGGCTTCCACTCCTGCGCCAGTTTTTGTGCCTCGGCGATCTGGGCAGGGGTCATATGATTGGCGAGCAAATCACGAAGTTGGGGCGCTGGTTTATCTCCGTTCGTTGCCGCCAAGCTGTACCACTTGTAGGCCTGCACAAAATTCTTCGACACACCCTGGCCCTCATCGTACATGATGGCAATTTTCGTTTGAGCGAGCGCCTCTCCTTGGTCTGCGGCCAAACGGAACCATCGCAAGGCCTGCTGATAGTCTTTTGTGGCTCCCTCTCCGTTAAAATACAACGTCCCTAGGTGGAACTGTGCTTTGGCCTGTCCCTGTGCCGCCGCTTTGGCATACCACTGCCGTGCCTGGACATCGTCCTGCGGCACGCCTCGGCCTTTGCGATACAGCAATCCGAGGTGGTACTGCGCGAGGGCGTCTCCCTGCTCGGCGAGCGGGCGCCACTCACGCAAGGCTGTGGCGTAGTCTTCACGGTTATTGGCATCCATGCCGGCCTGAAAGTCGGCCCATGCCGGCAGGGCGAGATAGACGAGCGAGAGCACAAGAACGATGGATAAACGGAGCACGATCGACGGAAGGGGGCGAATCCAGAAGCGCATAGGAACCTCGCAAGTGGGCGTATTGTAGAAGGAAGACAAAGAACGGCGCAAGGGCTGCAGGTGGCGACTGTATCCTACGGGGGAAAATCTATCACAGGCCAGGGAGCACCAAGCCATATGAAGTGGCAGACCTAGCAGGCTGCGGAAAAACTCGGTTAATGCCAAAAATGCCGAAAGAATCATCCCTACGACGCTGATGCCAAAATCGCCTCAGGATGCTCAAAAAGGCCAGACTTCTCACCCGCCCAACCCCGGCGCGCCGAGGCGCGCCGTTCCGCGGGCAAGGCCGCAGCTCCGAAGCTGACCTTCGTCTCACGTTTCACGGTCTTTGTGAGTGACGCGAGAACGCTGCTGGCGGACTTTTTCAGCATCCTGCTAGGGAGAAGGGGATACGACCACGGCACTGAGGTCAGGAGCAGTCGTGGGGTAGAAGCTCTCCAGCGTGATGATGAGGACTTCCTCCCCCTTGCTCCCAAAGCCTATCAACTCATCTTCGTGAGGGGTTCTCTCGTATCTATGCTCCCACTTCAAACCATCCGAATCGATATAGGTGCTGACGGTGCCGTAGAAGTCCTCCACTTCTTCCCCTTTACGCCGGCCCACCATCTTCCATGTTTTGTGGATAACCGGGTGCCTGCGCTCGCCCTCTTTGAGGGTAACCAGCACAGAGGAACCGGCAATGGTGACCATAAATTTTCGTGGATCTATCTGGACTGCCACAGTCTGGCGATTGCCGGAACTGTAGTCCGCTATGACCACGACTTTCCTGTTCGTACCAGTGACGGTACCGATCGTGGCCTTGAGGAATCCAGGGGGGTGAATCCTCCCGAAGTGAGGGTGCGCGATCGTGAGAAATTCCGCTGCACTCGAAATGTGAGCGAGATCCATGGGGGCATTTTACCGCAACGACCCGCCTCTAGTCTTCTAGGGGCCTCGCGAGAAAGACTGGAGCCTCACTGGTTGTTGACACAGGACTAGCAGGCTTTCCCATGCGCTTCCTTGTAGGCTCTGAGGAGGGCATTAGTCCGCATGATTCATGACGGTTCGTGGCCCTTCGACAAAGCTCAGGGCGTATCTCGTGAAGCGTGAAGCGCTGGAAGCAGGTGCGAAACATGAAGCGTCCGGCTCCGGAACGAAATACGCTTCACGAACGACGTTTCACGCATCGACGACGCTTCACGCCCAAGAGCAGCGGATCGACGATTGCAGCAGAAGTGTTCATGAATCATGCGGGCTAGGAGCCTGTCCGCCATTGCCTTCGTAACGAGGCGAAGGAGGTGCGGCCAGATGCGAGACCGCAGGCCCGGAAAAACCGGAGGTGTATTCGCTGGAATACATTGAGGATTTTTCCGAACCGAGCACGACGCAGATGGTCGCAGATCGTTCGCCGCAGTAGAACGGTCAATGTCGGACAGGCTCCTAGGAGCACGAACCCCACACAGAAACGTTCCCCAACCCATAGGACGTGAGGTACTGCACGGGAACGCGATGGCCGTGACGAATCAGGAAGGGCATCGCGGCCTCGCAGGGATGCCTATTGCGTGAGAGATGCGAAGGAGTGTTATGAAGGTGTTCCTTGCCTGTCGTTGGCGGGGCTATTGGAGCTGGGTTCCTGTGATGCTGTCTTGAGGGCCTGCTCGGCATATCGCGCCGCCTCTTCCCAGGTCTTAAAACGTCCTTCACTCATCAAGTTCTGTACCATGGACACGAGGTGTGGGTCGCGCGGTTCTTTAGCCCACGTGGCAAACGCATTCTTCTTGTCCGTCTCCTCCTGGTCACGGACCCTGACGTTGTGCAGGGTTCGGCCAAGCCAGATCACGAAGATGACGACACCGATAAAGATGATTTCCATTCTCGACCTCTCCTTTCTCTCTACTCTTGAAGAAGGCTCTTTGGAATCATAACGGCGCATTGAACAGGGACGCAAAGGCAGGGGAGCATCAAGAAAGGCATAGCGGCCTCGCCAGGAGGCATATTGTAGGAGGGATGAGAAGGAGGGCGCAAGAGTCTCCTCCTACAGAGGGGAATCGTTTCTCCATCTGCTCAATCTGCCGTTCCACGAAGCAGGCCATCTTCTCTTTATCCCGTTGGGGCGCTTCATGACGATTCTGGGCGGGAGCCTTGACCAGATCCTGATGCCGCTCGTCTGCCTGGCAACCTTTCTCATCAAGACGCGCGACCCATTCGGCGCTTCCGTGGCCCTCTGGTGGACGGCGGAAAGCTGTATGGATATCGCCCCCTATATCGACGATGCGCGGGCGATGGATCTCATGCTGCTCGGCGGGGTGACCGGGAAGGAAACGGACGGGCATGACTGGAACAATCTCCTGACGCTGTTGGGCTGGCTAGAGTACGACCATCGCCTGGCGCACCTCGCCTACAACTTCGGCATTCTCCTGATGCTGGCCTCGTTCGCGTGGGGCGGGGTGTTGCTCCTGAAACACTACCGCCGGCTCGCGCCGTAATCGCGCGTGTCTCAGTGTGGCTGGGCTTGTGAGAGTGATTCGAGCGCGAGGATCAGCGCGTGGGTGCCGCTCCGGCCATGTCCGAGCCTGTGGACGGTCTGGTAGAGCTGGTGCGCCAACGTAAGGCCGGGCAGCACGAGCCCCATGCGTGTCGCTTCTTCCAATGCAATACCCATGTCCTTGATGAAATGTTCGACGAAAAATCCTGGGTCGAAGTTGCGCTGGAGAATTTTCGGCGCCAGATTGTCTAAGGTCCAACAGGCGGCTGCCCCGCCGCGGATCGAGTCGAGCATGCGGTTCAGATCGAGCCCCACTTTGTAGCCATAGAGCAAGCTCTCGCAGACACCGACCATCGTGCCTGCGATCACGATCTGGTTGCAGAGCTTCGCCTGTTGTCCGGTGCCGGGCCCTCCCTGATGCACGATCTTTTTCCCCAATAGCTCGAAGAGCGGCATCACGGCTTGCACGGATGTCGCGTCTCCACCGGCCATGATCGAGAGAGCGGCATTCTTCGCGCCGACGTCGCCGCCGGAGACAGGCGCATCGATGGCAGATAGACCTTTCGCTGAGGCAGCTGCGGCAATGTCACGGCTCAGGGAGGATTGCGTCGTCGTCATGTCGATGAGGATGGTTCCGGCTCTTGAGCCGGAGAAGACGCCGTCGGTGCCGAAATAGACCTGCCGGACGTCTTGAGGAAAACCGACCATTGTAAAGAGGACTTCTGATTCAGCCGCCACGGCGCTTGGACTCTCGGCCCATTGCGCACCGTGATCGAGCAATGGTTGCGCCTTCGAGCGAGTGCGGCTATGAACAGTCACCCGATAGCCGGCCGCGATCAGATGGCCACACATCGATGAACCCATCACCCCGGCGCCGATCCAGCCGATCCTCGTTGCTGTTGTGATAGCACATTGAGCAGTCATCGTTCGCGAACTCGACTATTCTGAGAGCGAGGTGATCCGATCCGCCACCGCCTGAATGACGCCTTCTTTATCTCTCGCCACTTTCACCCCCTGAAAACTCAAATAGTAGCCCCCGTGACTCGGCGACTGGATCGTGGCGGTGAGTTCAATCCGTTGCCCCTCTTCGACATCGGGATCTTTGACGGTCGGGACTCCGCACCGTCCGTAGACCGCGACGTTGATTGAGGAGGTCTCATCTTCTAGGTAGAATAAATAGGCGCCGTAACACATCGTGCCGGCCTGGAGCTTGTAGGGGTCGAGCGGCGTCACATTGCGAACCGTGCCCTGCAACGTGACCTGTTTCAAATGAAACGACCTCGGATCGTCGAGGATCTCACGAATGGCGATGGGCTCCGCGGCTGAAGCAGAGGAAGAGCCGACCACGGCCCACACAACCCACAGGACGGTGAGGAGAGTTATCGACGTTCTTGCACGAGATGCGTTGCCCAGTACCATCGTTCCATTTTACAGAAGGTCGTCGCAGAAGTCCCTTCCGCCTCCTCGACGAACTAGTTATAATCCGCCCATCTTATTCTGGAGAATCACCCATGATCGATCGAACGCGCCTCGAACGCTATATCACAGACAGCCGCCCACGATTTGAAGACCTGCTGGGCCAGATGGTGGAGATTCCTTCGATCAGCATGGACCCGGCCAAGGCCCCCGATATCCTGCGCATGGCGGAGTTTGCGAGGCAGGTACTGACAGACCTGGGGGCCGAGACCCAGATTGTGGAGACCGGCGGTTATCCGATCGTGTCAGGCGGATGGATCACTGGGCCTCAATATCCAACAGTGACCATCTACAACCATATGGATGTGCAGCCGGCGCAAGAGCCGGAATGGAAACAGGAGCCCTTTGCCTTCAAGAATGAGAACGGGCTCTATCATGGCCGTGGCGCGACGGATGACAAGGGTCCGGCCCTGTCGGCGCTGTTCGGCGCGAAGTATGCGATCGAGCAAGGAGTCCCGATCAATGTCCGATTTCTCTGGGAGCTGGAAGAGGAAATCGGCAGTCCTCACTTTGCGGCTGGGCTCAAGAACCGAGTCGCTATTCCACGACCGGACTCAGTTGTGGTGTCGGATACCATTTGGCTCGCGAAAGGAAAGCCGGCCATGCCCTATGGTCTGCGCGGTCTGCTGGGCGCGCGCCTCACGTTACGCACGGGATCGAAGGATGCCCATTCCGGTGTGACTGGGGGCGCGGCGCGTAATCCGCTTGTGGAACTGATGGAAGTGGCAGGCGCTTGCGTCGATGCCAAGACCGGCAAGGTGAAGATTCCCGGGTTTTACAAAGATGTTGTCGAACCGACTAAAGCGGAGATCAAGAGCTTCCTCGCGTCAGGCTTCCAGGTCAAGAGCTTCAAGCAGGCCTATGGGTTTCAGACGCTTCGCACGAACGATCCCGCCGAGATTATGCGCAGGATTTGGGCTTCGCCGACGTTCGAGGTGCATGGGTTGACCGGTGGCTATCACGGGCCAGGAGTCAAAACCATCGTGCCGGGTCATGGCGAACTGAAAGTGAGCATGAGATTGGTGCCGAATCAAACTCCGGAGAAAGTTTTTGCATTGCTCAAGAAACATGTCGCCAAACTGAATCCGAGCATACAAGTCGAGCGGGAAGGGATGCTGCATCCATTCAAAGGATTATTCGAGGGACCCTATGTCGACGCGGTGAAGCGGGCGGCGAAAGCTGGGTTTGGGAAAGAACCGGCCTTTATCCGCGAAGGCGGATCCATCGGCGCGGTGGTCACCATGCAGAAAGCCTGGAAGGTGCCGATCCTGTTTATGGGATTGAGTCTGCCGGAGCACGGCTACCATGCGCCGAACGAATACTTCGACTGGGGCCAAGCCTCCGGCGGGATGAAGGCCTTCGCGCATTACGTTGCGGAGGTGGCGAAGATGGGATAGGGGTGGGGGCTGATGATCTTCTGTGCTCGCGCAACGCGCGGTCGCGGACTCCCCTCGTTGGACGCGCGCAGTGGAAGATCAATCAGGCCCCACCCCTGGAGAGAAAACGAGCGAGCTTGGAGGGAGCATTTATTTCGTTCGATACGCGCAGTGAAGGCCAGCCTGGCCACTCCCCCTGCGCCTTGACGGTCTCCGGGGTCCGCGCCATACTGCGCCGTATGTGTGCCCTCTCCGTCATAATTCTTCTCGGAGGTCCAGACCTTCACCGCCACACACTTATATTCTGGGCGACGATGACAGCAAAATGACATTACAAACCGTCAGTCAAATTGTGCTGCTCGTTGGCGTTGTGTTGAGCGCATTTGGAGCCTACGGTTCCTACTACTACGGAAAGCTTGAAGAAGCAGAAAATAAACGCCAATCCGACAAGGCTCAAAACGAGCTAAAAGCACAAATCAAAGATCTTCAAGTCAATACTTCGCAAATTAGCGATAAGGCGGACCTCATTTTCCAGGCACTGAAGGTCAAAACAGAAGCCTGGATGGAGGTGGAAATGAAGAATGCTCCAGCAGGTATTGCCGATTATTTATTGCTGCTGTTTGCTTCGGACAAAGGGCGGATCAGCGGAAAGGTAAGAATAAAAGGCTCTGAGAACGTCGCTTCATTCTCAACTACTGCGAATAATAGGGTGCCTGTGGCTATTCGCAATCTGTGGTTACCTAAAGAAGGTCAGTACAAAATACCCACGATCATGGAGTTCACGGTAACAGAGAAATCCGAACCAGACGCATCCCTGAGCATATACACACAGGGCTTTATCTGGTCCAGAGGACAAGAACCGCCCTGAGTCTTAGATGGATGCAACAGATCGAGCAATTCGGTTCCTTCGAGAAATCGACCGTGTCGACCTCGCCATGCTCCTCCCATATTCGACATACGAATATGGCACCGAGGAGATATGGTACCACCACTCGATGCCAGTGATTGAGTTATCGTCACCCAAGATATATTCGGAAGCCATCGCTGGTCTGCCAGAATGGGACCAGAAGCGAATCGCCGAAGCCATCCACAATACTCACATGGAGGAGCGTTCAAGAGATTCCGCTCCAGACAGGCTTGTACTCAAGACTATCGACTCAGAGGTGGAGGACAGTCTCTATGCAGAGATTCTCATCCATCGCAACCAGTTGGTTGCCGTTTCGACCGGAAAAGGTCGAATCCAGGACCTCGATGACTATTACAAGGCACGGCATCGTCGAATCGCAACTGCGCTCGCCGCCCGCGGTATCGACAACCCGAATCCGTTCGAGAGTCTTTGGGACTGGTACCACAAATGGAAGGCTTTGTTTGGTTCCTATTCAGAGCGTCGGCGCTTTATAAACGATATGTATGAACCATTGATTGCACGTATCATCAACGCCCCAGAGCCCGCTGTTCCAGCGAGAGAACCGACGGGATGGGAACGCGTTGACCGTGCCATTGAGAAGGCTCGCAGTCGAATGGAGTCAGCAAAACACGAAGAGGATTATCAAACGGTTGGACTACTTTGCAGAGAAGTGTTCATATCTCTTGGACAGGCTGTCTATGATCCCACTGTGCATGTCTCTCCAGATGGTGTGATACCAAGCGCAACTGATGCAAATCGAATGATCGAGGCATTCTTCGCTCAAGCCATACCAGGCGACAGCAATGAGAATGTGAGACGGTACGCGAAAGCTGCTTTGCAACTTGCCATAGAATTGCAGCACAGACGCACAGCGGATTTCCGAGCGGCTACCCTCTGCATTGAAGCCACATCTTCAACCGCAAACATTGTAACTGTATTATCAGGTCGGCGGGACCGTTCGGAAGATACCACCGGCTAGTCTCTAGGGATGCGGAGAGCGTTTATGAATTCATGGAATGTCGAACTGCTAGTGTCCTTGCCTTTCAGACATGGTGAGTGCTGTGCCGAGGTGATCGAGAAAGTTGCGACAGGGGATTTCTTCTGCTCCGAAGCGCATCACATGCGATGAGGCTTGTTGGCAGTCAATGATTTGGAATCCCCAGGCATGCAGTTGGCGCACGAGGGAGACCAGTGCCACTTTCGAGGCATCGGATGCACGGGTGACCATCGATTCTGCGAAGAAGGCGCCGCCCAGTGCTACGCCGTAGAGCCTGCCCACCTTATAGGCTTTGGTGTACTCGGCCAGAACTTTGTCGAGCGGCAAATCAGCAAGCGCCGAGCGTTTCGCGGCGTCTTAGCCCGCATTATTCATGATGGTCCGTCGCGAACGCGTGCAGACGCGAAGCGAGACGGGCACTTGGAGCCGTGAGGTCCTGAGGCATACTCGTGCAGTATGTCGAAGGGCTGAACGGCGAGACTGCCCGTTGGAGCCGCGTATCCGCGCTTGCAGCAGAAGCTTCATGAATAATGCGGGTTAGGGCCCAGTGGTGTCGCGACGGACGATTGGGAAGGGTGTTTGCGGGTCTACTGTGAGTATAGCGCGAAAGTTGGAGTGAAGAGAGAACGGTAACCCGACTCAGCAGCCTTTGAACTTCTGTGCCAGACACTGTTGCGTGAGCCGCTTGGCTTCCGCAATCTGCTCGGGAGTCATGTGCCGAGCGACATCGTCTCGATTTTCCGCCGCTTGCTTCTGCTCGTCACCCTTCATGTGTACTGCTGCGAGGTTCACCCACATATACGCCCGCACAGAGTCTTGCGGTACGCCCAGGCCTGCGTAATACAGTTCCGCGAGGTTGTTCTGCGCAAGCGCGTGACCCTGCGCCGCGGCTTTCTCGTACCACTGACGCGCTTGCGAATAATCCTTCGGCGCGCCCTGTCCTTTGGCAAACAGTTCTCCGAGATTGTTCTGCGCCTCCGCATTCCCTTGGGCTGCAAGCGATTGAAATGTTTTCAACGCAGTCGCGTAGTCACCGCGTTTATTTGCAGCAGTCGCATCTTCGAGTGGCCCCGCCCACACCGTACCAACAGTCAGCAAGAGCCCAATACCTACAGAAACGACCATTCGTGTCATTGAGAATTCCTCCTGAGAAATCGTGAGAACTTTTGAAGTGTGCTCCCGTTTGAGGAGAAGTTCAAGGATGCCTTGATAGGCTTCGCGGCAGTTTGTGGGGGGATGGCATGGGCTGGTCGCTACGGATGATTCAAATGGTGTCTGCGTGTCTACTGCGAGCGGAGCGCAGGTGGTGTGGGAAAAATGGGAATTCGACGGACCCTACTGGCAGTCCTTGAACTGCCGTGTTTGACACTGACTCGTTAGGCGTTTGGCTTCTGAAATCTGCGCGGAAGTCATGCCGCCTGCGATTTCATCTCGATTTTCTGCTGCGACGTCCTTCTGCGGGTCATTCGTCGAGAGGGATGCTGCGACGTTGTACCACATGAATGCACGCACAGAGTCCTGCTTCACGCCATGTCCGAATTCATAGAGCCCTCCAAGGTTGTTCTGAGCACCCGCGTGTCCCTGCGTAGCGGCTTGCTCATACCAGTGCCTCGCCATCGAAAAATCCTGGGAGACGCCTTTCTCGAAGTCATAGAGCACCCCAAGGTTGTATTGCGCTTCCGCGTCTCCTTGAGCAGCGGCTTTCTCGAACCACTCCCGTGCCTTCGTGTAATCTCTCGGTACACCCCGCCCGAAGTCATATAGCAACCCGAGGTTGGTCTGCGCTTCCGCTACACCCTGGGTTGCCTGTGTTTGCAGGTCTGCTATCGAGGTGTCGATTGGAGGAGAAGCCTGTGCCTGCCCAGAGGGGAGAACGAGTGTAGCCAGGAGAATTATGACGACTAGGAGCCTGTCAGGCATTGCCTTCGTGACGAGGTGAAGGAGACGCGGCCAGCTGCGAGGCCGCAGGCCAGGAAAAACCGGAAGTGTATTCGCTGGAATACATTGAGGATTTTTTCTGGCCGAGAACGACGCAGACGGTTGCGGATCGTTCACCGCAGTAGAACGGCCAATGTCGGACAGGCTCCTAAGGCGCGCATGGTGGCACAGTATGGTGCGGAACGCAGAGAGGGTCAAGGCGAAGGGTGAGCACTGCTGCACAGGCACTCAACAGGAAAACTGCGACGTTGCTGTAGAGTTCGTCTAAGTCGTGCCTTGCCC
>JAWXBV010000030.1:0-23467 GCA_034440335.1 Nitrospirota bacterium
ACTTACACGAGATACGCTTCACGAGGAACGCGCTTTCAGGCGATTTCGTCCCTCGACTGTGCTCGGGACCCTGAGCTTTGTCGAAGGGCGACGAACCGTCATGCATCATGCGGGTTAAGGCTTGCCGCGAACCGTTCGAACGGAGTTTGATTCGGTGTGGGCGGAGTGGTAGGTTGCGACGCGGGCTTCTAGACATAGGCTCTACAGTAACCAGATGATCAGTTTCCACGTTGCGCAGCGGGCCGAGGTGGCAGTCGCCGTCTTATCGGTCCCACTGTATCCCGATTCGGGATCATCGAAGCGAACCGCAACGGCTGAGTCACCGGCTTTGAGGAAAAGCCTAAACGTCCGAAACCGATGGCTCGTGATCCCGATCATGCCTATTCTTCAATGGGCAACGACCTCTTCGACTGCGATCTCTTGGCCAAGGTATTGGAAGAAGATGCCGCACAGCCGGGAACGCACGATGTCGGTCGTGACGTGATTCCGTCTTTGATGAAAGGTCATCGGGTCATGGCCTGCAATTTCCGCGACAACATTGTGCCGGGACTACGCCTTACGATGAACAAGGCTATGGGCGAGACGTCGGGCCGTTGGACGCCTACTGGCAGGCGCATATGGATATCTTAGGCTCCACGCCATTGCTCGATCTTCGAAACCGGGAGCGGCCGATTTTGACGGATACCTTCGACGGTCCAACGGCAAGTTTTGCGCGGGCGACGATCGAGGATTCTCTCGTCGGACAAGGGAGTCTGGTGACGGACGCCAATATCCGCCGGTCGGCGATCGGTCGCAACGTCCACATCGAGCAAGGCGCCGCAATCGATGCATCTGTGATTCTGGACGGAGCCAGGATTGGATCCAAGGTGCGTCTGCATCGGGTGATCGGCGACCGTCATCACGTCATTCCACCGTCGGCGAAAATCTGCTTTGTGCCTGAGAGGGATCGGACACAGCATCACACGACCCAATCGGGGCTCGTTATTCTTTCGCGAGGCCGGTCCGGCGGCAAGAGCGGCTTCAACGCCCCGGTCTATTCATAAGGGTATCCATGCAGCAGACATCTCATCCGCGCATTCCTTCCTCGACCTACCGGATTCAACTGAATCGGACCTGCACGTTTCGTGACCTCGCGAAGCTCATACCCTACCTGCACGATCTCGGGATTACGGATCTCTACTGCTCGCCCTATTTCACCGCAGTGCCCGGCAGCATGCATGGTTACGACGTCGTCGATCCCACGACGCTGAATGCTGAAATCGGGACTGAAGAAGACTATCGCGCCATGGTCGGAGAGTTGCACCAGCGCGGTATGGGGCAGTTGTTGGATGTGGTCCCCAACCACATGGGCATCACGCAACAACTCAACGGTTGGTGGCAGGACGTCCTTGAGAATGGACCAAGCTCATCCTATGCGTCATTCTTCGACATCAATTGGGATCCGCTCAAGCCGGAGTTGCGTGACAAGGTGTTGCTCCCGATTCTTGGCGACCAGTATGGCGTGGTGTTGGAAAACCAGGAACTTCGATTAGTATACGAGGACGGGCATTTCGTGATTCGGTACTACGAACATCGCCTGCCGGTCGCGCCGAAGTCGACCTTGTTGATTCTGTCTCACCGGCTGCCGATCTTGCTCCAGGAGGCAGGTGAAAAGAGTCCGCACGTGATGGAACTGGAGAGCCTCATCACGGCACTGAAGTATTTGCCGTCTCGGCAGGACCGAGCACCAGGGTTGGTCACCGAACGCTATCGAGAAAAGGAAATCATCAAGCGCCGCCTGGCAACATTGGTCGAGGACAGCCCATCGATCCGGTTGTTTCTTGATGAGAATGTTCGCATGATCAACGGAACGAAAGGCGATCCTCGAAGTTTCGACCTATTGGATCGGCTCCTCAACGATCAAGCCTATCGGTTGGCCTATTGGCGAGTCGCCGCGGAAGAGATCAACTACCGCCGGTTTTTCGACATCAACGAGCTGGCCGCCATCCGGATGGAAGATCCCGCAGTCTTCCAGGAGACGCACAAGCTGTTGCTGCGATTGGTGAAGGAGGGAGCCGTCACCGGGCTTCGCGTCGATCATGTCGACGGGCTCTATGATCCGGCCGACTATTTGAATAAACTGCAAGCCTGGGCCAAGAAGGAACTGCCGACGGAGTCCGAGGCAACAGACCGGCCGTTGTACCTGCTGGTCGAAAAGATTCTCGGCGTCAATGAACAGATTCCGACGAATTGGCCTGTTTTTGGTACGACCGGTTATGATTTTCTCGCCTGGCTGAATGCCCTCTTTGTGGACCATGCCAACGAACGAGCGTTCGATGCCATCTACACGCGGTTTATCGGAGAAGAGAAGCCGTTTGACGAACTCACGTATCAATGTAAACAGTTGATCATGCAGGTCTCGATGGCCAGCGAACTGAATGTGCTGGGTCATCAATTGAATCAGTTATCCGAGCAGGATCGGCGGTCCCGGGACTTTACACGCAACAGCTTGACCCACGCTATTCAGGAGATCATTGCCTGCTTCCCTGTGTATCGCACCTATATTACGGGGGAGGCCGACGGCATCCTCGACCGGGATCGGATGTTTATCCGGCAAGCGGTGACTCATGCCAAACGACGGAATCCCGCTGTGAGCGGCCTGGTCTTCGATTTCGTGCGGGATCTCCTGCTGAAGCCAGCAAATCCCAGTGAACCGAATCGTGAGGAACGATTGAAGTTCGTCACAAAATTCCAGCAGATGACCAGCCCCGTCACCGCCAAGGGGATCGAAGACACGGCTTTCTACCGCTATCACCGGTTTATCTCGTTGAATGAGGTCGGGTCGGACCCCCAGCAGTTCGGCATCATGCCGTCACGCGTGCATGAACAATGGAAGTCCCGACAGGCGCACCGGTCGGCCTCCCTCTCGTCGACCTCGACGCACGATACCAAACGAAGCGAGGATGTCCGGGCACGACTCAATGTGCTGTCGGAGCTCCCAAAACAATGGAAAGATCATGTGACTCGCTGGCAGAAGATCAATAACCGGTTCAAGAGGAAAACCGGCAGTGACGCGATTCCAGACCGCAACGAAGAATATCTCCTGTACCAGACCTTGCTCGGCGTGTGGCCGCTCGAAGACATGAACGAGGATGGCTATGCCGAGTTTGTCGAGCGCATGCAGGCCTACATGAACAAGGCGGTCAAAGAGGCCAAAGAGCACAGCAGTTGGATCAGCCCGGATAGCGAGTATGAGGATGCGATTCGGCAATTTGTCGCCGGTTTGTTGGACCGTTCGATGCCGAATGCCTTTCTGGACGATTTTCTCCCCTTTCAGAAACAGGTGGCCCTGCATGGCCTCTGCAACTCACTGTCGCAGGTGCTGGTGAAGATGGCAGCGCCCGGTGTGCCCGATTGCTATCAAGGCACTGAACTATGGGATTTTAGCCTGGTCGATCCGGACAATCGGCGCCCGGTTGATTTTGTGAAACGGGCGACAGTCTTGGCTGAACTGAGTCACGACGCTGCAACCGCGCCGGACCGAGCAGCGTTCGTACAAGATCTATTCGCGAATCGTGCCGATGGCCGCATCAAACTGTTTCTGACGACGGAGGCCTTGCGGTACCGCCGGGACCATCGCGCGCTGTTTCAGTCGGGGGAATATGCCCGACTGCATGCTGTGGGGGAGAAGAGTGAGCACCTGTTCGCGTTTGCCCGCATTCACGACGGGGAATCATTGGTCGCCGTGATCCCACGCTTGCTGACCCGAGTGATTCCGGATGCCCAGACACCTCCCCTGGGAGAAGCGGTGTGGAAAGATATGTGGCTGGAAGTTCCCGCCTGGCGAGAAGGCACGAAGTTTCGCAACATTTTCACAGGAGCGATGCTGAGCACAGTGACCAGCGAGGATCGCCAGGTATTGCCGATGGGAGAAATTTTCCTGCACTGTCCGGTTGCCTGGATCGAAAGGATGACCTGACGATGCGGTGCGTCGACGATCGGGAGGGGATGCAGTGGCTTGGTGGAGAGGCCCATGTCCGCGCAAACAATGGCCGACCGAGTCCATCGCGCGCGCTCCAGTGGCTGTTATCAGAGGGTATGATCATACTGGCTCGCGCTGCGCTCGGAAGTTTCCGACCGGTCGGCGCGATGAGGACGGAGGGTGTGAAACGACACAGCCGGATCGGCGAACGAGTTGTTCGAGTATCGAGTGCAAGAAGTGAAACCATGGAACAGATACAAGCAGATGAGCGACGGGTGCGTGATAACGGAGCCGGCAATATGGGGACGGGGACGATCCTGGCTGTGTTCGGGCTCGGCGGTGCGGTAGCGACGTTGCTGATGACGCCGGAATCCGGCGCGTCCGTTCGCAGGCGGGTGAAGAGGGGGGCGGAAACGGCTCAAGAGGAACTCGGCGGGATCGTGGGAGAAGCCAGGGAGTCTTGGCGCCTGGTTCGCGACGACGCACAGAGCGCGGTCACGCGTACGGCCATCAACATGAAGGAAGCGGCCAAGGTGACGAGAGAGGCGGTGGCTGAAGGCGAGATCTCCATTCCGAAGACGCCGTGAGTGGTCGTGTGGTTCAATCAGTGTCGCAACGTGCGAGCAAATCGATGGAGGGATGGACGGAGTGAGCAGGACTACGAAATCAGAGCCGGCGACCTCGTCGTCAATCGTGATTGAAGCGGTTCAGCCGGAGGTCGACGGCGGGCGTTGGCCGATCAAGCGGGAAGTGGGAGACCGGCTGGACGTGTCGGCCGACATATTTAAGGAGGGCCATGATGTCTTGGCCTGCCTGCTGAGGTATCGCCTTGCGAAAGACGATGCATGGCGAGAGGCGCCGATGCTGTTTGTGGATAACGATCGTTGGGCGGGGCACTTCGACTTAACCCATAACGCGCGCTATCGGTATTCAATCGGGGCCTATGTCAATCTCTTTGAGTCCTGGCGGGTCGAGGTGACCAAGAAACAGGAAGCCGGCGAACGGATCGAGAGTGAACTGCTCGAGGGGCGGACGCTGGTAGAAGCGACGGCCAAACGGGCCACGGGAAGGGATCAGCCCAAGCTGAACGAGTGGCTGGCTCGTTGGCGCACCGGTGATCCGGTGGCGGCTCAATTCGCCGTGGCGTTGCATGCCGATCTGAAGGCGCTGGTGGAACGACATCAGGAACGTCGGGCCTGGACCCTCTACGATCGTGAATTGGAAGTCGTGGTGGACCGTGTGCTGGCCCGCTATGGAGCCTGGTATGAATTCTTTCCGCGCTCGCAGGGGACAACGCCGGGGCGGAGCGCCACCTTGCGGGAATGCGAGGCGAGACTGCCGGCCGTGAAGGCCATGGGTTTCGACGTCGTCTACATCACGCCGATTCATCCGATCGGGCGCACGAATCGCAAAGGGAAAAATAATTCACTCACGCCGTTGCCGACCGATCCAGGCAGTCCCTATGCGATCGGCAATGAATTGGGCGGCCACGATGCCGTCGAGCCGAGCCTCGGGACGATGAAAGACTTCGATCGCTTTCAGGAAGCCGTCCGCGCGCAGAGGATGGAGGTCGCGATGGACTTCGCGATCAACTGTTCGCCGGACCATCCCTACGTGAAGGAACATCCGGAATGGTTTGCCCATCGGCCGGACGGCACGATCAAGTATGCGGAGAACCCGCCCAAGAAATATCAGGATATCTATAACCTCGACTTTTCCTGTGAGGACTGGCGCGGACTGTGGAACGAAATGAAACGCGTGATGCTCTTCTGGGCGGACCACGGCGTGAAAATCTTCCGCGTCGACAATCCGCATACCAAACCGGTGGCCTTCTGGGCCTGGCTGATCGGCGAGGTGCAGGAGCGATACCCGGACGCAATGTTTCTCTCCGAGGCCTTTACCAAGCCGAAGATGATGAGGGCCCTCGCCAAGGCCGGGTTCACGCAATCGTACACCTACTTTACGTGGCGGAACGTCAAGCAGGAATTGACCGAATATCTGGTGGAGTTGTCGACGAGCGAGATGAAGGACTATTTCAGGCCGAACTTTTTCACGAACACACCCGACATCCTGCCGGACATTCTCCAGCAAGGGGGCCGGCCCGCATTCAAGTTTCGGCTCGTACTGGCGGCGACGTTATCGCCCTCGTATGGGATCTACAGTGGGTATGAGTTGTGTGAAAACCGGGCGTTACCGGGGAGAGAGGAATATCTCGACTCGGAGAAGTACGAGATCACGGTATGGGATTGGGATCGACCGGACAACATTATCGACTATGTGACCACGATCAATCGCATCAGACGGGAAAATCCCGCGCTGCACGAACTGGAGAATCTCGAATTCTACGAGACCGATAATGAGCAAGTCTTGTTCTACGGTAAGAGCACCGCCGATAGGCGTAACTCCGTGCTCGTGGCGGTCAATTTGAGCCCATTCCAATATCAGGAAGCACATCTTCGGATTCCGATCGCGGCGCTCGGCCTGACACCGGAGGACAGGTATCGATTGCACAACGTCATCACCGATCAGCGCGATCTCATGACGGGCGACAGCTATATCGTGCGATTGGATCCGCAGGTCGAGCCGGCGGCGATCTTCGTCGTGCAGCGTTGGACCCATCGGGAACAGGATGTCGATTGTTTCTCGTGAGGACGTACCGATGACAAAGACTGAGCAACAAGCATGGATCGAACAGACTCTGGCTGTGCTGAACGGACAGGGGCAGCGTTCCCTGATCGAGTTCCTCCAGCGCCAGCGATGGTTCGGCGGGAAGGGAAGACCGTTGGCCGACGTCCGTCTGTCCGATGCCGTCGGCCTCTTCGACGGCGCAGCCCCTCGGCTGCTGGCATTCCTGATCGTGGAATATCGAGGCGGCGTCACAGAACGCTACGTGACGCCGTTGACCGTCAACCCGAGAACTGGGCCGGATGACACCAAGGCGCTTGTCGAGCTGCCGGATTCCGCCGGCCATGAGTGGGTCTGTGATGGGACCGGGGATGCGGACTCCTGGATCAGGCTCTACGAGGCGGTGGCCAAGGAGCGAAAGTTGGCTGGACAGTCCGGGTGCCTGATGGGCCGGGCTATGCTGCAAGGACGGGAAGAACTGGCGAAACCCGTTCGGGAGGCCAAGGTCCTATCCGCTGAGCAGAGCAACACGTCGGTGATCTTCGACCGGCGAGTGATCTTGAAACTAATCCGCAAGCTGGACGCAGGGATCAATCCCGACAGCGAGGTGTTGGAATTCCTGACGACGCACACGACCTATCGAGATGTTCCGGCGCTGTTGGGAGTGATCACGTATGACGACGGAATCACTGAGGAGACGCAGCCCGCCACCGTTGCGGTGCTCCAGCGATTCGTCCCGAATGTCGGCGATGGGTGGAGCTATACCCTGGCTCATCTTGTGACCCTGCTGGATGAGGGAGTCAAGGCGGTCACTGAGCGCGGCGATAATCTCTCGAAGGCGGTGACGGAGATCTCCGGACCGTTTTTGGCGCAGATCCGACGTCTTGGTGAGATTACAGGAGGCCTGCATGTGGCCTTGGCCTCCCGGCAAGAACCGGAGGCGTTTCGTCCCGAACCCATCACCCTGCACGATGTCGAGCTGTGGCAGGCAGGAATGAAGAAGCATCTCACCGAGGTCTGTCGTGATCTGCGCACGCTTCAGCCGGAGCAGCGGTCGGCATTGAAATTGATGGACGACGACGTGGCCAGGCTAGAAACGGCCTGCCGTGATCGCTTCGGTGACCTCCAGCTCTTGACTCAAGGAATGGTGGTGAAGGTTCGCCATCACGGAGATTATCACCTTGGCCAGGTCCTCAAAACCACCGATAGCTTTGTCGTGATCGATTTCGAAGGGGAGCGAGCCAGACCGATTGAGGAGCGGCGTGCCAAAGTCTGTCCCTTGAAAGATGTCGGTGGGGTGTTGCGCTCATTCAACTATGCGGCCCACGCCGTGCTCAAACAGCGAGCGACCGTTTCCGCGACGGAGAGCGGTTTGATGACGGAATGGGAAGGCGCTGTTCGCGCATCGTTCATGGACGGCTATCGTTCGGTCGCCAAGCCGGGGCAGGCGGCCTTTCTGCCGTCCACGTGGGAAGAGTCTCTGCGGGTCATTCACGTGTACGAACTCGACAAGGCCCTCTACGAATTGCGGTACGAAATGCGGAATCGACCGGATTGGCTGGCGATCCCGCTCCAGGGCATTCTGGGATTGATGGGGAACGCTGCGGAGTGAGATCGGGAGCCTATGGCGTATAAATCGATCGGAGACTACGGAGTGATCGGGGACCTCCACACGGTGGCCCTGGTAGGCAAAGATGGATCGATCGATTGGTGCTGCTTCCCTCGCTTCGATTCGCCCAGCCTGTTCGGCGCCCTTCTGGATGATCGACGAGGAGGGCGGTTCCGCATCGCCCCCCTGGACGATGGGAAGCGACAGCAGCTCTATCTGCCCGAGACCAACGTGTTGCTGACCCGTTTTCTGAATCAGGACGGCGTGGCCGAGTTAACAGATTTCATGCCGGTGGAATGCGACGAGCCGGGAATCCGTCCGAAGCGACATCAGATCATTCGTATGTTGTTGGTGGTACGGGGCAGGATTCGCTTTCGGCTGGAATGCCGCCCGGCGTTCAACTTCGGCCGGGATGAACATCGCGTCACCGTGCGCCCTCAAGGCGCGCTATTTCGATCGCCGTCTATGGCGGTCGGGCTGGTGAGTCCCGTTCCGCTCACGATGGTCGATGGGGCCATTGAGGCAGAATTCACGCTGGCAGCAGGGCAACAGATGTCTTTTTCCCTAGAACATCTTGAGGCCGATGACACAGAGAGTATCCTGGACGCTCCTCAAACGGCGGAGACGGCCTTTCACGATACGGTCCGTTTTTGGCGTCAGTGGCTCGCGCAATGCCGCTACGTCGGTCGATGGCGAGAAATGGTGCAGCGCTCGGCCCTCACACTCAAGCTGCTCACGTACGCACCGACCGGTGCGATCGTGGCGGCGCCGACTATGAGTTTGCCGGAGACCATCGGCGGAGAACGAAATTGGGACTATCGATATACCTGGATTCGAGACGCAGCCTTTACCCTCTATGCGCTGATGCGTCTCGGCTTCTCGAAGGAAGCGGGCCGATTCATGGAATGGCTTGATGCCCGCTGCCACGACCTGAATGCGGACGGTTCGCTACAGGTCTTGTACGGAATCGACGGACGTCGTATTGGGCCTGAAGAAGTCCTGCTCGATTGGGACGGGTATCGGGGATCGAAGCCTGTTCGCGTCGGCAATGGTGCGGCCCATCAACGGCAATTGGATATATACGGAGCGTTGATGGACGCGGCCTATCTGTACAACAAACACGGATCTCCCATCAGTTACGACAGTTGGATCGGACTCTCACGGTTGCTGGAGTATGTCTGCGCTCATTGGGATCAGCCGGATGAAGGGGTGTGGGAGGTGCGGGGCGGACCAAGACAGTTCGTGTATTCGAAGGTCATGTGTTGGGTCGCCTTGGATCGTGGTATTCGTCTGGCGGATAAGCGAGGGTTTCCGGCAGACCGGGCCAAGTGGACGGATGTGCGTGACCGGATCTACCTGACTGTCATGAGTCGCGGCTGGAATCGCGAGCTTGCGTCGTTTGTGCAAGAGTATGATGGGGTGGCGCTGGATGCGAGCGCGCTGGTCTTCCCGTTGGTCTTCTTTTTGTCGCCGACAGACCCGAGGATGAACACGACGCTTGAACGTCTCCAATCCGACCTCGTCTCCGACGCCCTGGTGTTTCGGTACCTGCCCGATCATGCGGCTCCGGATGGTCTCTCAGGCCAAGAAGGGACATTTACGCTCTGTTCATTTTGGATGGTCGAAGCGTTGACAAGGGCCGGCCGGTTGGAAGAGGCTCGGTTGATGTTCGAGAAGATCCTCAGTTATGCCAATCACCTGGGGCTGTATGCGGAAGAATTATCGGTGACGGGGGAGCATCTTGGTAACTTCCCTCAGGCGTTAGCTCACATCGGACTGATCAGCGCCGCGTACAATCTCGATCGAGCGTTGGGTTCCCATCGGACCGCAGGATGTTAGCAGGCTGCGGAAAACTTAGTGTACGCTCACATCCCGCTGTGTTCTTACGCGTGGCGTTGACACATGCACAACTCGCAGGATGCTCAAAAAGGCTGTCCAGCAAGGCCGCAGCGAGCGAAGAGGCGAGGCGTAGGCTTCGGGACATTGAGCCTTTGAGCGACGCGAGAACGCCGCAGGCGGACTTTTTCAGCATCCTGTTAGATCTGGTTCAGAAGAAAGGTGGATGCCGTGACCATGACGCATGCAGAGACGACGTTTCGATTCATCGGATGCAGTGAAATTCAAGAAATCCTGGGGAAACAAGCCGAGGATGAACGTCAGTTGGCGGAGTTGTTGGAGGAAGTCCCGCTCGACTCGGTCTACTACCACATGCACAGCTTTTTCCTCCGGAGCCGTTTCATCGAGCGCACCTATCCGAACGACTTCGCTCAGTGGGTGGGCGAGCAGGTGCGGGATCATCTGTTGGCTGAACGGCTGTGCGTGGTGGATCCGTTCGACTTTCCAAGCCTGGAAGCGCTGCGGGAGGAACTGATATCCATCATCGACGACCATCTCGCCGGCCTCTCGACGGTGCCGCGTGTGTCGTTCGGCACCCCCTTCTACTTCAATCGGTCGCGCATCTTGGAAGTGCCCACCGGGCTCGAGGTGAAGACCTTGCGCGAGTTCCACGATGCCATTGCAGAGGTCGATGTCAGCGCCCTGTATTATCACGTGTTCGAAGCCCATCTTCGGTTGCACCGAGACGAGAACGATTTTTCCGCCTGGATCAGGGGAAGTCTGAAATTGCCGGATCTGGCCGACCGGATCAAGTCCATGAATCCGTATCTTGGCAGTCTCGAACGACTGCGGTCGAGCCTCTTGACCATGTGTGGCAGCTATCTGGAACAATCTGGACCGATGTCAGGAGCAGGGAGCCGATAATGTTGAGCCATGATCCACTCTGGTACAAAGACGCCGTCTTCTATGAGATCCACGTCAAAGCCTTTGCCGACGGTAACGGGGACGGCATCGGCGATTTTCAAGGACTGATCGGCAAGTTGGATTATCTCCAGTGGCTCGGTGTGGACTGTTTGTGGCTGTTGCCGTTTTATCCGTCGCCGCTGCGGGACGACGGCTACGATGTCGCCGATTTCCAAAGCGTGGCTGAACAATACGGCACGACCGAGGAAGTGCGGCACTTCCTGGACGAAGCGCACCGGCGAGGGATGCGCGTGATCGTGGACTTGGTTCTGAATCATACGTCGGACCAGCATCCCTGGTTTCTGGAAGCGCGCAGTTCTCCCGATTCGCCCAAACGAGATTATTACGTCTGGAGCGACAGGGACACCAAGTATGCGAAGGCGCGAATCATTTTTATCGATACGGAAAAATCCAACTGGACCTGGGACCCGGAAGCCAAGGCCTTCTATTGGCACCGGTTTTTCAGTCATCAGCCCGATTTGAATTATGACAATCTGGAGGTCCAGAAGGCCATGCTGGATACGATGACCTTCTGGCTCGAGCAGGGGATGGACGGGTTCCGTTGCGACGCCGTGCCCTATCTGCTCGAGCGCGAAGGCACGATTTGTGAGAACCTGCCGGAAACGCACGAGTACTTGAAGGCCATCCGGCGCCGCATCGACGAGACCCATCAGGGACGTGTCTTATTGGCCGAGGCGAACCAATGGCCGTCGGATGTGCGGCCCTATTTCGGCGACGGCGACGAATTTCAGATGGCGTTCCACTTTCCGCTGATGCCTCGGCTCTACATGGGCATGAGGAGCGAAACGCGCGACCCGATTATCGACATGTTTACCCATACACCGGAGATCCCACCGAATTGTCAGTGGTGTCTGTTCCTCCGGAACCACGACGAGCTGACACTCGAAATGTGTTCCGGCGAAGAACGGGACTACATGTACTACTCGTTCGCGCGTGATCCGAAGATGCGGCGGAACATCGGCATCGCACGGCGGCTTGCGCCGCTCTTGGACAATGACCGCCGAAAGATCGAACTGCTCAACAGCCTGGTGTTCACGATGCCCGGCAGTCCTATCATTTACTACGGCGACGAGATCGGCATGGGAGACAATATTCAATTAAAGGATCGCGACGGGGTGCGCACTCCGA
Source organism: Nitrospirota bacterium (assembly GCA_034440335.1). Classification (GTDB taxonomy): domain Bacteria; phylum Nitrospirota; class Nitrospiria; order Nitrospirales; family Nitrospiraceae; genus Palsa-1315. The sequence continues at coordinate 12,144 of JAWXBV010000030.1, forward strand.
TGCAATGGACGATGGATCGGAATGCGGGGTTCTCGACCTGCGACCCGTCCCATCTTTTTTTGCCCGTCGTGTCGGACCCGGTCTGCGGCTACCAATCGATCAATGTCGAGTCGCAGAAGGAACTGCCGCATTCGCTGTTGCACTGGATGAAACGGATGATCGCGGTGCGCAAGCGCTATCCGACCTTCGGCCGCGGGACCATCACGTTTCTGCGGCCGGCAAACGGCAAAGTACTGGCCTATCTAAGACGGCACGAAGGTATTGTGCTCCTACTCGTCCACAACCTGGCCGGGTCTGCGCAATCGGCAGAGTTGGATCTGAAAGAATTCGCCGGGTCGACACCGGTTGAGCTATTAGGAGAGTCACGATTTCCTACGGTGACGAAATTTTCCTATGTCGTCACACTGGCGCCCTATGGCTATTACTGGCTCAATGTGGTGCCGGAGCGTACGGGGGCGGAACTCTATGGGATCGAACAGACGGCGCTGTAGACAATAAGGGTATGGCATGAACGGGACGCATCTGTTGAGAGTGGAGGGGCGAGGCCGATGATCAAGGAACTGGAGCAATATCGCGAGGTGGCGCCGAAAGGGACTCTCGACTTTCTGGAGCGCTTGAGCGATCTGGTGCAGGGGAAGCGGTTTCTCCAGATCAATACCGTGAGGTACGGCGGGGGGATGGTGGACATCTTGCGTCGGCTCGTGCCGATCATGAAGGCGCTGGGTGTCGAGGCGCGCTGGGAAGTCATCGCCGGGACGCAGGAGTTTACCGACGTGACGCGGCGAATTGCCGATGGCTTGCAGGGTCGGTCGGAAACCATCACCGACGAGATGTACCAGATCTATCTGGACGTCAGCGCCAGGAACGCCAAGTCTCTGGATCTTGACGCGGATCTCGTCGTCATTCACGATCCGCAACCAGCCGCGCTCATTGACCATCGAAAAGGCGGCAAATGGGTGTGGCGCTGTCACCTCGACGTGGGTCAGCCGAATCGTTCGGTCTGGAGCCTGTTCAGGCGGCATGTGCTGAAATACGACGCCGCGGTCTTCTCACTTCCAGGGTTTGCACAGCGGCTGCCTATCCCGAAGTTCTTGATCCATCCCTCGATCGATCCCTTGACCGAGAAGAATCGTGAGCTGTCGCGCGCCGAGATCGGGGAGGTGCTCGATCGATTCGGAATCGCCAAAGGAAAACCGATGCTCTTGCAAGTGGCGCGTTTCGACCGATTCAAGGACCAGCTCGGCACGATTCGCGCGTATCGTCTCGCCAAGAAATACCACAATTGTCAGCTCGTGTTGGCCGGCAGCGGCGTGCTGCACAATCTGGAGGGCGAAGCCGTACTGGCGGAAGTGCAAGAGGCGACGCAGAACGATCCGGACATTCATATCCTTCAGTTGCCACCAGAGGCCGACCGCGAAATCAACGCACTGCAGCGGGGCGCCTCGATCGTGATGCAAAAGGCACTCAAGGAAGGCTTCGGCGGGGCCGTGTCTGAGGCCATGTGGAAGGGGAAGCCGGTGATCGGTGGCAGGGCCGGAGGCGTATCCGCGCAGATCGTCGACGGAACGACCGGCTTCATCGTCCATTCCGTCGAGGGCGCGGCCTTTCGCATCCGCTACCTCCTGAGCAACCCGAGTGCGATGAGCAGAATGGGTGCGCTGGCGAAAGAACACGTCAGGCGAAACTTTCTGATCACGAGGCACCTGAGCGACTACCTCACGCTCCTGAAGCTCCTCTCTTCCGAGTAGCTCGACGCTCGGACGGCTCAATCGATCACGCGCTATGAGGGTTGTCTAGTGGAACATTCGTTTCTTCCGGAATCGGTCCGCACGTTGCTGGAGGGGGCCGAGCCGACTGACATCGTCATTGGCCTGCTGACGTTCAATGACAAGACGACTGCGCCGGAACTCGCACGCGCGATGACCGATGGCTGTGTCCGTTCCTTTCCGCAACGACGCATCCTGGTGGTCAACTGTGATGGCGGCTCACAGGATGGGACGCCTCAGACCATTGAACAGAGTCTTGGCCCAGAGGCGCGTGTATGGACGATCCGTCATCCCATTCATGAGGCGTCATCGAAGCTGGTATCGGAATCCGGCGTGCCGGGGCGCGAGATCGCCTTCCGCATCCTCGCCGCGGTCACGGATACGCTCAATGCGACCGCCTGTCTGGTCGTTGACGGCAATGTGAAATCGATTGATGCGAGCTGGCCTCAACTCCTAGCGGATCCGATTCTTCACAAAGGAGTCGATTGTGTCCTGCCCTGGTTCCGCCGTAATCGATATGAAGGAACCTTGACGAATACTCTGCTCGCTCCGCTCACCGGTGCCTTGTATGGGAAGCGGATCCCCTACCACTTGGGAGGGGCCTACGCATTTTCCGGCCACATGATCCGTTCGACGCTGCTGCAGCAGCCGTGGGATGAAGAGATCGTGCGATACGGATTCGATGGATGGGCGACGACCGTGGCGGTCGCAGAGCCGCTTCAGATGTGCCGTGCCGCCCTGGGGCCTCGCCTGCACCAGGCGAAGCCAATGGGCGACTTGTCTGCGATCGTGGCCCAATCCGTCGGCTGTATCTTTCATTTGATGGAACGCTATGAGAAGAGGTGGGAATCCATTACAGAGCCGGTGTTCGTCCCGACGGTTGGAGTCCCGGTCGGGTTGGGGGCCGAGACCGGATCGATCAAGGTGGAGCGGCTGGTCAACGGGTTTCGCCAAGGCCTTCGTGATTTGCTTCCAGTCTGGCAGATTATTCTGCCGGCGGAGACATTTCAGCAGCTGTTGGAACTCGGTGTCGAACATGCGGAGGACTTTCGCTTTCCTCCCAAGCTGTGGGTGCAGGTGGTCTACGACTTTGCGCTGGCCTACCATGAACGCCTCTTGTACCGGGAGCATCTGCTCAAGGCGCTGACACCTCTGTATCTCGGCTTTACCGCATCCTTCATACTCGAGACACGCGCGCAGGGCGTCGAGATGGTTGAACAGGGACTCGCGCAACTGAATGATCAGTTTGACACAATGAAGCCGTATTTGGTTCAGCGATGGAGGTGGCACAATGAATGATGTATGGAGTGAAGCCATGGTGGAAGCGTTTCACGACATGATGAAGCGAGTGGCTCTTTTCCTGCCCAAGTTGCTGGCTCTGCTTAGCTTTATCTTGCTCGGTATCGCGATCGGTTTGGCGATCAAAGCCGTCCTTCAGCGCTTGTTAAAGGCCTTGCGCATTGATGTGCTCAGTGAGCGGTGCGGGCTTCAGGCTGCGATGGCCAAAGCCGGATTCAAGCAGCCGCTCTCGCAGGTCGTAGGCCGCTTGGCGTTCTGGATGGTGTTCGTCCTCTTCGTGTTTATGGGCGTGGACACATTGGATCTTCCGGCAACGGCTGGACTCATGGGCCAGATGTTGGGCTTCCTGCCGAGTATTGTGGCGGCCGGACTGTTGCTCCTTGTAGGAGTCCTGCTTGGAAATTTCTTTGCTGAAGCCACCCTGATCGCCACGGTCAATGCGCAGATTCAGGAGGCCCGGCTCATTGCCAATCTAGTGCGATGGGGTATTTTCTTGCTCACGGCGGCCATGGTGTTGACGCACCTTGGGATTGCCAGAGAGATCGTCGTCGCGGCATTTTCGATCGTGTTCGGCGGGATCGTATTGGCAGTATCGATCGCTGTCGGTCTCGGCGGGCGAAACATTGCGCGGGATGTGCTGGAACGGCGATGGAAAAAGAAGAAGGAAGAACGGGACGATGTGGCGCATTTGTAGTCGCTCGATGGAAAGCCCCCGCGAGGATCAGAAGGAGATGCAGGCCTGGGCGCAAGAAAAGAAGCAGTGGCTGCCGATCTCCATCCCCATAGCATGGTGCAGTCAAGGTCTGTGGTCCCACGATGCCGTCCGGCTCAAGGCTGTGTTTCCGTTGAAAATGAGTCACGGCAATGTCGGGTTCTGGTCCGTAATGGCCGTCGATGGGAATGCGATGGCCGCACGAGGCAAGTTCAACGGGAGTTGACGGAAGGGATGACGGAAAATGAAATGGCCTTAGCCATCGGCGTTCCCCTGAGAACGGTCAAACATATTCTTGCGGATACATTCCCGGAAGACCCTGCCAAGTGGAAAAAGTTTTCGAAGTATGTTCGGAAAGATGTGGATTTTCTTCGGACCGGTGGGTTGACACACTCAATCACGATACTCAATCTGTCAGCTCTGGCCCGCCAGTCCACTGCCGGTCGCATCCGGAGAATTCCACTGCTGAACTGGCATCAATTGGGTCAGATGGTCTGAGGCACAACTCCTCCCGGTGCCATCCACTCCGAAGCCCACGCTCGAGACGACGGATGTTTCAGGGAAACACGCCGTCGCCGTGAAAGTACACGACGAGTCGATGGAGCCTCTGTTCAGCGAGGGGGAGATCTTTTTTGTGAATCCGGACAGCAAGTGGAAGCCGGGAGACTATGTCATCGCCCATCGTCTTGGCGGGCGCCAAGACACCATTCTCCTCAGACAAGTCAAACCCATCGGGAACCAATACATGCTTCATCCCCTGAACCGGAAGTATGATGACCTTCCAATGACGGAACAGGACGAGGTGTGGGGGAAGGTCGTTCGGTTGAGAAAAAACCTCTGAGCCTATGTCACATCCTCATTGCATCCGATTCCTCCTTCGGGTACCGTGCGCCAATGTTTATGCGTCTAGTCTCTGTCATGTCGATCCCCCTGCTTGCAATAGGGCTCACGCTGCTGGCCGCCTGCAATTCCCTACAGACGCCTCGCTTCACGCATCCCGCCGAGCAGGAGCCGGTCATTCCTCTGTCGCTCAAGCTGGTTTTCGATGATTCCGTCCGCTCAGCCATCTTAGAACAGACAGTCTGTGCCGATCAGCTGTGGAAAGGCCGTCTAGGCGATGCGATTGTCCAATCCTTTTCAGAGGCCGGGCGGGCCCGCTTGACTCGCTTGACGATCGAAGACCAGCCGGGAGGGGCACAACCGGACGCCGCTCCCACATCCGGATTCACGGCACTCATTACACTGGCGAACGCATCCTTCGAGCCGACGTCACGCAGTGGGTCAGCTGACAATCACTACCTCGCGCAATTTGATGTCCGTCTTTCGGCCAGCTTCCACGATGACCAGGGACGCAGGTTCCCCCAAGCTCCGATCGTCTATTCGCGTCGAGTGTCCTTGTGGACGCCCCAAATCGGGGGCAGCGACAACCGATGCCCCACCGGGCAGTTGGATGCAGCAGTGCGAACAGCGGCGGATCATCTCGCCGGCCAATTCATCGGATACCTGGCGCAGTTGCGGGAGAAAACGCAAGGGGAGGGCATCTCGGGCCTGCAGAGTCCCGGCGCCGGGACAACCCTTGCCCTCAAGGCAACCTTCCTGGATGCCAACAATAATCTCGTATTGGAAGGCGGCGAGAAAATCGGCGTCAGGATCGACGTGACGAATACCGGCAAGGCCACGCTGGGCGCGACGGCCATCACCCTCTCAGGGACACCTGCACTCATCGATGCCCTCGCCGGCAGGCAATCGCCGCCAGTAGAGATCGCCAATCTCCAACCAGGGGAAACGAAGAGCACGATCTTGTGGGGAGCATTGCCGGAGAACATCGAAGGATCACGCGGAGAACTCACCGTAACCGTCACTTCATCTGGCGCGGCAAACGGCGCACCGGCCACGCAGACCCTTGTAGTAGCCATGGTCTCTCGCGGCGCGAAGACGGGATCTTCCCCATCGTCTACCATGCAGCAGGCCTCAACCACCTTCCGAGACATCCGCAATCCGGATCGATATGCGGTCATCGTGGGACTGGGCCAGTATCGAACCCCTTGGCCTGGCTGGCGGGATGGACTTTCATTGAACACCAAGGAAACGGTTTCCCTGTTTGCCGAATCCCTCAACATACCTGAGGGACAGACGTTGCTGCTCCAAGACGAGCTGGCGACCCAGGCCGACATCGAAGAAGCCCTCGCCCTCTGGCTCCCCAACCGGGTCACGAAGGACTCAATCGTCTTCTTCTACTTCTCCGGGCAGGCACGTGGCGACTCCAAAACCGGTGAAATATTTTTGATGCCCTACGACAGTACGCCGCAATCGTCGCCGCTCCGGATGATTTCCATCCGCTTTCTCCAACAACGGTTGCAGAAGTTGGGGGCCAGACTCGCGGTCGCCATCATTGAGGCACCGGTGACCATGGGCGCGGAGGCGAAGAACAACACAAGCCGACGGATTGCTCTCAATTGGATCGGCGATCTTAACGGATCGTCCGACGTTCGGACGGGAACGTTGATTCAAATCTCCAGACGCAGCCAGTCGGCAGAGACTCGTCAAAGTCTTCTGATCGGATTAACCGGCAAGGCAGACCGTGACGGCGATGGAATCGTTACCGTTGGCGAATGGCTCCGCTCGCTCAGGTCCATTGCGATCACAGCTCCGGCGCTCCCTCCCGACCTCGCAGTCCAGTCGATTTCACTGAGCCGTGTGACCCAGCCGTAACAGGCTCCCTCCCTTGAAACGGCATTCGTGAATTCCGGGCAGGACCTGCACATCCGACCCTTCCCGCTTTTCTTGCGAGTCTCGCACGAATCATGAGGTACGCTTCATCAGTCACACATGTTCTGGCGGTGACGCGGCACACCGTCATGAAGAACAGGGGCTAGAAATTCACGTGCAACTGCGTGTAGGCCCAGATCGAGTTCACCGCTGATGCACCCCTTCCCGCGGCATTCCCCGCGGCCAACTGGTCGAGCATCTGGCCTGCGATCAGATAGGACAGGCCTGTCTGCCAGGCCACCTTGTCGTCCTTGAAGAACAGTGTATAGACCCCATCAATTTCCTTGTACAACGAGTTGCTGGTCGCGATATTGGCGGCGGTTGCAGTCGTCGGGGCGGAGAAACAGCCTTGACTGGCTGTGTACCAACAATCACCATTGTTGGCCTTGCGGAAAACCCAGAATCGGAAATCCAGCTGTTGCTCGAGACTCGGCTTCATCTGCAAGCTGGCGCTGTAGCCGACCATGTTCCGCCAGGCCATCCGGTCGGCATAGCCCATCAGAATATGGTTTGTCGGATAGAGATTCTCGAACGTGTTGGCATTGCCGCCGCACCCGGCCCCGGTCTGTCCATTACAACTATTCGCGCTGCCGTCACCGGAGGCATAATTGAATTCCAAGCCGACTCGCGGCATCCAAGGGACGTCTGCGAAGGTCACACCGCCTTCAAAGGCCATGGCGTGCGCATTGATATGGAGCCGATTCGGGCTCTGCCCAAGGGCCATAGATCCCGTCTGCCAATAGTACTCGGCGGTTCCATCGAACAGGCCCCGGCGGAACGAGGCGCGTCCGCCCAGCGTATGACGCTGTTGCCCCGGGGCATGCGCTGCCGTTCCATAATAGGTGGTGGCCACAGACGGAGTTGTCACCGATGCATTATTGTTAAGAAAGACCCAGAGGGGTTCGAGCGACAGGCCCGCGATGGGCATGATGGCTATCCGGGCAAAAAAACAGATCTGCATTGTTACTTCCGGTGGTGCCGCCCGCAACTGTGCCGGGGTTCACGGCGCCGGACCCCCCTGCGCAACCAGTCGTACCGGTTCCGCAGGATGAGTTAGCGGCGTTGCCCTGTGCGTCGGCTAAACGTATCCATCCGCCCCAGACTTCGTACATTTTTTGGGAATATTGAAGTGTGACACCGTCAAAGGAGAACCCGATATTGTTCCAATCGAAGTTGCCGAACAAACGGTGGTTCCCCATCACGATGAGCTGCCGGCCTGCCTTCAAGCTGAGGCCGTCGACCCCGAGATTGCGGATCAGCATGTAGGCCTGCCGGACGCCGACGCTCGTGAGTGTGTTGGGATCATTCGCAGCAGTCGGCGCGTTGTTCGCCCCCCAGTTCTTCGAATATTGCATCTGGATGAACGAATCGACATCGGGCGACATCGCATAGTTCAGCCCGAGCCTGGTCCACTGTTGGACAAATTGTGCCGCGCTCCCCTGGGATGCCGCACCCGTCGCGCGGCCGACTTCGCTTGTGTTTACAAGCCCGAAGTTCGAATTGTTGCGGTATTCCGGCCTGACCCGCACGTCGCCGGAAATCGTCACTCTCTCAAGATCGAATAAAGGACTCTTGGGTGGGTCGAAATTCCAGTATCGCACGAGATCCGGCATTCCGCGCGTGACCGTCGGTTCCGCGCCGGGCTGATCTTTCACTTCTTCCGCCTCTGGCGGAGTCGCCAAGGCATGGGTCACGGGCAACAGCGTGAGCAGGATTGCTACCAACGCTCCGGGTAGCACCGTTTTTCCTCGCCCCATAACGCTCCTCCTATGCTCTGTGCCGTCATCACGGACGACAACTACCCGGATGTTTCTTAAAGACCTCCTCAATAGTCGACATAGACTTTTCTGGCCGGGAACTTAAAATCGACCGTAAGAGTCTCTTTTGGTTTGACCTCAATCTCCTGCTGGCGGATATGCGGCCTATCATAGATCGGTCGCCCTGCCGGCTCCCTCATGATGGGCTTGTAGCCCTCGTGCCAGGCGACCAGGGTGTACTTGCCCGGCGGAATCCCGCTGATCTCAAACTTTCCGTCCGCATCCGTGACCGCAAAGTACGGATGATTAAATCCGGCCCAATAGGCGTTCATGTTGTTATGGATGTCGCATTGCAGCCGCATCAGGCCCTTCTCGTTTTTGAGGGGTGTCAGCAAAAACTTGTGACTGATTTCCTGGTCGCGATCAGGCATGGGGATGTTCAGGAGCGATGCATTCTTCGAGTTGAGGAAATGCGGATTATGGAAAATCGAATCGTGGTTGACCATCGTCATCGTTTGGGTCCTGACAAACGGGAAAATGTGCTCTTTGAATTGGCAGTCCACCATATGGAGCCAGTACCTGTCCGCCGGGGACTTTCCCTTCTCAACCCGCTCAAGATAGACGAGGGTGTATCGCAGGCCGTTGTTATTCGAATTGACCACCAACGCCTGAGGCTTCACCACATCGCCGCATATGCTCGTGTCGAACTCGATCTCGATTGGCGGGAGATCAGGAACGTCGCCCTTCCACGTCGCCACCCCGGTGACGCTGCCTCCGTCCGTGACATCTATCACCCGATACGGTTCGGCAAAACCGGAGCCTGCGCCGGCCCCTGTCAGTCCGATCACCAGCATCGGCATAATCCAAGCCGTGAGGGTCCTTGCTCTAGTCATGATTGAACCTCCGTGTGGAATAGTCTGATTCGGAAGCGGCCCCGTGTGCTTGAAGAGAAAGGTCTCTTCCTTAAGTGAAGCCTTGCGATAGTCTGCCAAGGCGGCGGTGAGCCGTGCAGCCAGACAGGCTGGCGACCCGCTCCGGCACATGTCGCTTCCGTTCCGTGATCTGAGTGGGAGGCAGCCAAAGTGTTCCACCGGATCCGCCGGCGTCTCGTTCGCTTCATCGCCTCGCCCCCTCCGGCGCGTCGGTGAACCAACTCACCGATTGAGCAGAGGCTCGGAATTCCCTTGGCCCCTTCCAAGTGTGAAGACTAGATCATCCGCATAGCGTACACAATGGACATGTTTACTCTCGGAAGCCGCGTGCATATCATCGGATTCCTCCAACCGGTTGGGTCTGTTCGAATAACCTTGGGACTCAGCCGGGAAACTATGGTATCTAATCCACAGGAAGACAGGAAAGGTCGAAGGGAAGGAAGCGGCTCATGTTCTGCACTGTGCTTGTGAAAGGGACGGGATGTTGAGCTTTACGGATCATTGGATAGGTTACCTGGCAGTCGCGGTGTTTCTGGCCGCCTATCTGTTGGTGATTGTCGAAGAACATCTTGATCTGCGGAAATCCAAACCCGTCATGGTGGCGGCAGGGGCGATCTGGATCCTGACGGCGATTGCCTATGCCTCTCAACACCAATCCCATGTCGTGGCTGAACTCCTGCGCCAGACTCTGCTGGAATACGCCGAGTTGATGCTGTTTCTTCTCTCCGCGATGACCTTCATTAATACCATGGCCGAGCGGAACATCTTTACGGCATTGCGGACAGGCCTCGTGTCGTTAGGCCTGTCCTTGCGCGCCGTGTTCTGGTTAACCGGGCTGCTCGCGTTTTTCATCTCCCCTGTCGCGGATAATCTGACGACGGCGCTGGTCATGGGGGCGGTGGTCATGGCCATGGGGGCAGGCAACGGCCGATTCATCAGCGCAGCCTGTATCAATGTGGTGGTTGCGGCCAACGCGGGCGGGGTCTTTAGCCCCTTTGGCGACATCACGACCCTCATGGTCTGGCAAAAAGGCGTGGTGCATTTTGGGGACTTCTTCTCGCTGTTCATCCCCTCGCTCGTCAACTGGCTTATTCCGGCGACCCTGATCTCGATCACGATCCCGCGCGAGAAGCCCTCAGCCACCGTCGCGCGCGTGCAAGTCAAACATGGCGGCTATGTCGTGGTGCTCCTGTTTCTCGTCACTATAGCCGGAACGGTGCTTCTGCATCATGGGCTTGCGATGCCGCCGTTTCTCGGCATGATGACGGGACTGGGCGTCCTGAAATCCTATGGGTATGTTCTCCGGCGCAAGGAGCTGGATGAGTGGAAGGAAGTCCCTGCCCTTGATGGCACCATCAGCCTCAACGCCGTGCTCAAGCCTGCCGTCAAGCCGTTCGATGTGTTCATCAGCATGAAGCGGGTGGAATGGGATACGCTGATGTTCTTTTACGGCATTATGCTCTGTGTCGGCGGGCTAGGCGCCTTGGGGTATCTGGCCACACTCTCCGATCTGCTCTATCAGGATTTGGGCGCCACCACCGCGAATATTTTCGTCGGGGTTCTTTCCGCGGTCATCGATAACATCCCCGTCATGTTTGCGGTGTTGAGCATGAATCCGGAGATGAGCCTCGGCCACTGGTTGTTGGTGACATTGACCGCCGGTGTCGGCGGCTCGCTGTTGTCGATCGGCTCAGCCGCTGGTGTGGCCCTCATGGGGCAGGCCCGGGGGATCTATACGTTTGCGGCGCATCTGAAATGGATCTGGGCCATTGCCTTGGGCTATGCCGCTAGTATCGCCGTTCATCTCGTGATGAATAGCGATCTCTTTGGTCCGTAAGAGTGTCGGACTAGCCAACAGAGTCGTTAGGTTGAACGTTTCTACAAAATCCTAGCCCGCATGATTCATGACGGTTCGTCGCCCTTCGACAAAGCTCAGGGTCCCGAGCACAGTCGAGGGACGAAATCGCCAGGAAAACGCGTCCCTCGTGAAGCGTATCTCGTGAAGCGTGAAGCGCTGGAAGCAGGTGCGAAACATGAAGCGCCAGGCTCCGGAACGAAATACGCTTCACGAACGACGTTTCACGCATCG
>JAWXBV010000031.1:0-27045 GCA_034440335.1 Nitrospirota bacterium
TAGGGATGGGGGCTGATTGATCTTCCACTGCGCGCGTCCAACGAGGGCCTTCGGAGGCCGCGCGTTGCGCGAGCACAGAAGATCATCAGGCTCCATCCCCTCTGCGTTCTGCGAGCAAGAAGGGCACCTGGCCGCTCCCGCCCCGGCTAGAAGCCCATTTCTTGTGACAGCCTGACTTCCGATTCGTCGTCGATTTCCTCAAGGCAGGTGAAACAAGAAAAGGGAAATCGGTCGATGGGGATGGCGCAGACTTCGCCGATCGGCGATTCGTCCAAGGCAGGCCCGCCGCATTCTTTGTGAACCAAGGTCAGCATCGGCGTTTCCTCTGTATCAGTGCGATGGCGCGAGACTAACGCAGCCCCAAGGCCGAAGATCTGGATTCGAAGCTCCAAACACGTCAGCCTTCAGGCCCCCTGGGCTCTAACCAGAAGCAGGTCCACACGTTCCATCACGCCCTTGCTCACCGATGCGTGAAGAGCCGGTGGGAAATTCTCCGGCAACGAGTTCTCGACTTTTTGGAGTGCGCGCTGCGCTGTATCCGCCATTTCCTCGATCGCGGCAATGACAACCGATTCCGCCAGACCCGTCGCTTTCCCGGTCTGTACAAAATGTCTCCCCCGGATTTCACCGATTCGGTAATGGCGGTTGGTGCCGACCGACATGAAAAGCTTCATGTGCCTACGGTCGATCTGACCCGCATCGAAGCTCGGCTGCGCGGTCAGCACATCATACAGGGGTGTCAGGTGATAGCTACCCCCGGGACTCAGAAAGATGCTGAAATTCTTGGCGTGCCCGTCTGTCGCGCCGATCAGCCAGAAGAATATTTGCGCCTTCAAGAGGGTTGTCCGGTCTGCCGCCGGCTGATCGCTGCCTTTCAGCAAGTCCAGAATCCGGACCATTCCCGGCCCTCCCTCACTCTGATATTTTCTCGTCGGTGGAATGGACAACGCCTGGCAACAATCTTCTTGTGGTACACGCAGAAGCCGCTTGTCTTTCGTCCACCGCCGGTCGAACCGCTCGATGACCAGCGCCTTGGTGTCCCCGAATGTATGAATCTCCGCCTTGTTGACCGGCAAGCCGAAGACTTCTGCCAGTTTCAGGCAGTAGAACTCATTCTCGACACTGTCCGATAGGTCGAGGCCGTTCGGCAGCCGCCCGATCTGTTTCTTGAAGATATGCGTCGTTGGCGTGGTGCCTGTGGGCTTCCACCACCGGCCCTTGTGCCGCAGCAGCGCAGTTTTTTCCTGCGCACCGGCTATTGAAATCCGGAACGTATCGTCACGGCTTAACCCCAAAGGAGCCTGGGAGAGGCCACGTAGCAGCCGTTCGATAGCCGTCTCATCTACGGCTTCCCCCTTGATCGTGGCCGTGATGTCCTCGTAGGCATCCTCGACTCCGATGAATTGCAACGCCCCAACGCAATCCCGGCCAATGGCCGCCAGCAGGCTATACGCGTCCGGTCCAGCCGCTCCGACTCGTTCGGCCACACGGCGCCTGAGCGCATCCGAATCCGGCAACAGGTTATCGAACACGGCCGTGACTGCCTCTCCTCTGTAGGCATCCTCCCGCAAGGGAAGCGACAGCGAAACCGGTAGCGCATGCTCCCATTCCAGCCAGCGAGGGTCATACAGAAAGTCGATTGCGCCGGTAGCCGCCTTGCTGAGCCGGCCGACCGGCCGGTTGTTCATCAGCACGCACAACGGCGCATGAGTACGGCGGCGCGGCATCAGAATATATCCTCGATATCGGCGGCCCGGCCTTTGGATCGCGGCACAATCTGAAATTCCAAATCGAGCGTAGCCAGCACGCTCAGGATTGTCTCCATCGTCGTCGAAGGATTCCCTGTCTCGATCAGGGAAATTGTCTCCTGCCGCAGGCCAGCTCTTTGCCCCAGCTGCGTTTGACTGAGACCCTGTTTCTTCCGGGCCCGCCGGACCAGGTTCCCGATCTGTTTCGGGTCGCGTGCAAGATCGCCCATGACTCTCTCCCCTTTTTTATTATGCGCTATTCGCGATAACATTGCACTATAGGAATTAGCGCATATTTATATTTTATGATCCAGACGCGATAGATTGCCTCCGGTTCAGCCGGAACCTGCCGGGATGGCGACACGGGCAAGCCGGAAGGACTGGTGCGACAACAAGGCCGAATCGCTAAGGACCCGCCGTCGGAGGCCGAGAATAGAGCGATCTAGATACCCAGCTCTTCCGAGCTTCTCACTTCTGATGCGTCGTCGATTTCTTCCAGGCAGGTGAAACAAGAAAAGGGAAACCGGTCGATGGGGATCGCGCAGACTTCGCCGACGGGCGATTCGTCCAGGGCCAGTCCACCGCATGCTTTATGAATTAAGACCAGCATATCGCTCTCCTACTAATCAGCGCGAACGTGGGGAGAAGGCGGGACAGGGGACAGTTCGAGGTTCGAAGTTCGAGATTTTTGGAACTTCGAACCCAGGACGTCGAACTCTGGATCGCGTTTTTCACGCTAGTCACGCCCCTCTCGCCTATCAATGACCAGCCGCCGAAAGGTGTCCAGATGTTCCGGACCGCTCAGTCGATGGTCGCCTATTTTTAAGAGGAGTTCGACGGGGTACTCCGGGTCACGGACGAGCAGTTCATCGACAAATTGCCAGCTCACACGAGGATGGATGGTCCGGTCTTGGAGTCCGTGCAAGAGGGTGGTCTGTACGCGACGCAGCTGACTGAACCGCTTCGACCAATAGGCTTCACTCTCCTCGACCCATTTCCACGAAAGGGGCCAATCCTTGTGCAGAGGGTCGTCGTCCCAAGGCATCCAGCCTGTCTTGTGCCATCTGGCTCGCCGCTCGGCAGGAATTTCCTTCGCCCTGACACCGATCGCATCGAAGGCTGGGGCGATGAGTAGAAGCTTCTCCACTGCCGCGAATTCCTGAGCCATCATCCAGGCGATCCAGCCACCGAATGAGTTGCCGACGATGGTGATCGGCGGTCCGCTCTTGATGAGATCGAGCACTGCTCGCGCGTCGGCGATCCAATCTGAGAGGGTGTAGTCGGTGAACCGTCCTTCTGAATCCCCGAAGCCTCGTACATCGTAACAACAAAACCCCCAACCTTTCTCGTCACACCATTGCGCAAGGGCCTTGCTCTTGTTGCCCCAGCGTTTCGAGAGGAAGCCGGTGATGAAGAGGATCTGGCGATCCTTCCCCATCGAGCGATCCCCGCGGATCAGTTTGCCGTCTGCTGCTGCGAGTTCGAAGGAGTGCATGCTACTCATATTTGTGTGACCACCTTGGTGATGAAAAGCCCCAGCCGCTGCAGAATTGCTCTTGGAATCTCATGGCCACCCCGGAACTTGTGCCATTCGACCGACAGTCCCGCATGAGTCAAGGTGTCTCGCAGCTTTTCCGCTCCAACGTAGGGCAGGATCTCGTCTTGCGCCCCGTGGCTTTGAAAGACCGGCAGGCCCTTCCGTTTCAACATGAGGGGGGTCCAGATTTGCTGCGCTAACAAATTACCGGAGAGCTGCACCAGTCCCGCATAGGGACGATCTGTGTGGAGCAGGGCATCGCACGACAGCATGGCGCCTTGAGAAAACCCTCCGAGCACCGTCTTGCGCGGATCTGCCCCGAGTGTCTGTTCAATCTCTTCGAGAAATCCCAGCATGATCTCGCGTATTGGAGCGAGGCCTTTGGGAATCTCGTTTGAGACATCGCGGATCCGTCCTGCCGCTTGTTCCTGGGCCATACGCGCCATGTCGATGAGCCACCAGGCGCGTGCGGCACTTGGCCCAAAACTCAACGAGAGCGGTCCTTCTGGAAAGACACACCTCGTCCCGGTCGGCACAGTCAAGACGTCGGCCAACGACACAAGGTCATCACCAGGCGCGCCGAAGCCGTGCAGGAGCACAACGAGCGGACCGCTGCCTCCACCCTTTCCATCTGTGCCGCCGGTAAGACGGACCGTGAGCCCGCCGATCTTGTCTTGTTTCATCGCATCACGACGAGCAACTGACGCTGAGATGTTTCCCCCAATTGGGTGGGGAGGCGGCATAGGCCTCCATGCCTGGCTGGTCGCTGTAGGGATTGTGCAACAGGGTGAGCAACCGATCGATCTCTGAGTAATCCTTCTTCTCAGCCTTTTCGATGGCAGTCTGTGCCAGATAGTTGCGGAGCACATACTTGGGATTGACGCGGTTCATGCGAACCAGGCGATCTTCATCCTGACTCCCCTCCTCGCGCAATCGGTCTTTGTACCGGCGAGCCCACTGGTCGAACGATGCCCGATCCAGAAATACATCGCGGAGCGGTTCATTCAGCGATTCAGTTCCAGTCTGAAACAGGCCCAAAGCCCGAAAGAAGCTTGTGTAATCGACATGGTGCAGGTGCATCAGTGCCAAGAGGTCTTGGATCAACGGGACATCCTCCTCCTTCGTCTCAAGGAGTCCGAACTTGGCCCTCATCAACTCCATATATCGTCCTTCGCAGAGGGGCGTGTAGCGGTCGAGGGCGGCCTTCAATTCTTCCTTTTGTGCCAAGGGGAGCAGTGCCTGCGCCAGACAGCTGAGGTTCCAGAGACCGATATAGGGCTGTTGATTGAAGGCATAGCGGCCGTTGTGGTCCGAGTGGTTGCAGATAAATCCAGGATCGTAGTCGTCGATGAAACCGAACGGGCCGTAGTCGAGTGTGACCCCCAGGATCGACATGTTGTCGGTGTTCATGACGCCGTGCGCCCAGCCGACGGCCTGCCATTGCGCAATCAGCCTCGCTGTGCGTTCAACGACCTCGGAGAAAAATCGCGCGTACTTGTCCGGCCCATCGACGAGATGAGGATAGTGCTGCGCGATCACGTAATCGGCCAAGACTTTCAGCTGTTCATGCTGCTTCCGATAATAGAGGATCTCGAACGAGCCGAAGCGCACATGCGACGGCGCCATCCGCACGAGTATCGCGCCTGTTTCGACCTGCTCACGATAGACTTGGTGGCCGCTGCCGACGATGCAGAGCGCCCTCGTCGTTGGAATGCCCAGCCCATGCATCGCTTCGCTGCAGAGATATTCGCGGATGGTTGAACGCAGCACCGCACGGCCATCGCCCTCTCGCGAGAACGGGGTCAGCCCCGCCCCCTTCAGCTGCAGATCCCATTTCTCCCCCCGCTCATTCCGCACTTCTCCAAGGAGGATCGCGCGCCCGTCTCCCAACTGCGGCACATAGACCCCAAATTGATGGCCCGAATAGAGCATCGCCAGCGGATCCATCCCTGGGATGAGCATGCTCCCACCGAACACCGCGGCAAATTCCAGTCGCGTCGCTTGCTCCGGATCCAGATCGATCAATTCGGCTGCCGCGGGATTGAAGCTGATGAGATGAGGAGGCTCGGAAAACGGAGTCGGGTTCAGCTTCGCGTGAAACGATTCGGGCAGCCGGGCGTAGGTATTGTCGAAGGAGAGGGTTTCTAGTTGGCGCTTGGTCATGACTGCAACATACCAGGTCTAGACTCCTCCTATCGACTCCCGTTCTGGATGTCGCGGTCGAGCGTGAAGACGAAGACCCGTTCGCCGATTTGCACGTCGATATCGGTAAAGAGCGCGAGGGTCTTGGCGCCCGTGATTTCGCTCACTTGTTCGCAGAGTTTGTCCCGGCCTAGCGCGATCAAGTTCTGCCGCAATCGCTTTACCATATCGATCCCTTCCACTGTTTTGGCCAGTTGACGTTCGGCTGGGGTCAGCACCCCCTTGAGCCTGACCACAACCAGATCCTTTACGATGAACGCGCGTACTTCGTCCGGTCCACGGCCTATGAACTCTTGCTCAAACTTGATGATGGCATTGCGGATGGCGATTTCCATGTGGTGTCCTAATCCTAAGTGAGACCGAGGTCTCCGGCCTGTAGCTCTGCCCGGTGCAGGATTATAGGAGGCGCACGCTTGCCCGAACAAGGGCTATCAGTCCTTTGTCCGACCAATCTCGCGACGTAGGTCTATTGGGCTTTGCGTGATGGCTGAGAGAACCCATTCTCTCCCAGCGCTTGACGGCGGTCTACGGAACGTATTATTGATGGAGCGGGATTTTATAGTACGGCGGTCTCTCCTTTCCCGAGAATTCTCAACGACAGGGGGGATACCAGCTTCGACAGTCAACGGCCGTAGGGTGACCGGCAATTCTCAGGAATGGCCGGTCGTAGTACAAGCCAGCTGGAGTGAGCCCAATGGGCTATTAGGGGTTCCTGGTTGGCTTTTGTGTTTGCTGGCAGGAGGCTGAAACAGATCTCCAGCATGGAATGCGTCACTCATTGCGGCCTTGCTGAACGGCCTGTTTAGCACCCTGTGGGATAAATCTCTCGCAGACCAACATCGTTTGGCCTGTTGCAAAGAGTCGTGCGATGAGCGTATTGAGGTACCGGTGTACGCTATTATCCCAGTTCCGTTGCCCCTGCTCCTCGCAGTGCTCATTGCGCTGGTGGGCGACGAGGGATGGGGGAATCTACGAGCCAAGATCGTGGCCTTTTCCATCGGCGGCATCCTAGACCAACTACTCCTTCCCTCAGAGCAGCAACCATGATGTCCGACCGTATCGACCCGCTCCCCCTGTTTGATCGATGGTGAGGCACTACCGATGACCCCGAATGACGCAGAACGAACGATAGCGCCCCATGACCACACATCCAAAGATACCGAGAGTGCGCGGCCTGTCACAACAGGGCCCGTCACCGTCCCTGGCTCCGCCGCGTTTCAGGCCAAATACGCTGGGCGCGATGTCGCGGCTGGGCTGATCGCGGGGTCCATGGCGATTCCCTTGACGGTGGGCATCGCCATGATGTCGGATTTTCCCATCAAGGTGGGGTTGGCGACCGTCGCCTTCGCCTGTTTTATCGGCTGGATCAATGCCTGGATCAAGCCGGGCAACTATATCGGCTGCCCGGGCATTGCGGCAGGCTTGGCGCCGGTGTTGGCCGTGGGTGTAGCCAGCTTTGGCCTGGATAATATGGCGTTCGCGGTGTTCCTGACGGCGACCTTTCAAGCCATCATCTGGAAATTCAACTGGCAGCGATTTATTTTGATCGCCGTGCCGGTGTATCTGGTCGAAGGGCTGCTGGCAGGCGTCGGCTTGAAGATCGCCCTCAAATTTCTGACGTTCACCTATGAGATTCCCGTTGGAATGGAATCCGTCGAGACGTTCTGGAACGGCGCGCGCATCCAGATGGCCGTGATCTCCCTGATTGGATATGTCGGCTTTGTGTATTTGTTTTTAAAATTCAAGAAGACCCAGCCGGCCGTACCCTATTTTGTGCTGATCATCGTCGGCGCGGTGCTCGCGCAATTCGTGTCTGTGCCTATGCTCTCCATCGATGATATGGACCTCACGCTCGCGTGGCCGATCCCGCATGTTGACAGTGCGTTAACCGTGGTCTATATGATCGGCTTTGCCGTATTGTTAGCGGCGATCGATGTGATTGAGCAGGTGATGAGCAATGCCGCGATTGAAAAAATAGACCCGCTCAAGCGTAAATGTCACAGCAATAACAGCCTGCTGGCCATTTGGATCTCCAATATGGGGGCGAGCTTCTTTGGCGGCATGACCAATCTGGACGGGCTGGCGAAAAGCACCACCAATCGGCTGGCCGGCGCGCATACGAAGTTTTCCGTTCTGATTATTGGGTGTGTGGTGACCTTCTTTACCCTCAATGTCGAATATCTGGCCTATCTGCCGAAGTTTGCCTTGGCGTCGATCATGATCTTCACGGGCTGGAAGATGATTGAGGGCCTCATCCATGTGACCCATCACGGTCCCTATGCCATGATCCTGGCGATTTTATGCGGTGTGCTAGTCTTCAAGGTGGGAATTTTCGAGGGCTTGCTGATTGCCCTGGCCGTGCACGGCGGTGTGCACTACATGTTATATGCGAATCTCGAAAAAATGCCGGGACGGGATATTGTCAAACGGTACATTGATGACCTCAAAAAGAGCGACAGCGGCGATATCACCTAACCGACCTGGCTCAGACTGACCACGCAGGATAGTCTTGAGGACAGGGAGATAGATCTCCGCGTCCTTCCGTCACACCTCAGATTCGAAAGAAGGCGTCTCGGTATGTTCATGAAAATTATGGCCGCGATCGACGGCAGTGAGACGTCTCTGGAGGCCCTGATGGAAGCCAAGCGCATGGCCGTCTCCCATCATGCGACGCTGCGCATTGTCTACGCCGTGCCCAATGCAGACGAGGCCGATCAGCAGGTCGGCCACACACTGTTAGCGCAGGCCAAGGTTGCTGTCGGTGATGGCCTGGACATCGAAATCCAATTGCTGCACGCGGAAGCCGAATATGGCTTGAATGGCATTGCCGAAGCCATTGCCGGTGCGGCGAATGAGTGGGACGCCGATCTCGTGGTGGTAGGCACCGCGAATCGGCGTGGGCTGGAGCGTCTGGTGTTCGGCTCGGTCGCCGAACAGTTGGTCGCCAAAATAGACGCCTCGATTCTTTTGGTGCGTCCACGGTAACTCGGCGAGGATCTGGACGGCCTCGGTTCCCGGTATGAATAAAAGAGCACGGAGAGCAGCGTCGGTTTCTCGTCGCGAGGGCGCGCCGGCGCCGATTCATGTGGCCCTGTGCCGGATCGTGCCTGTCTGGTTACCGCTGTGAAGGAGTGAATGATGCGACAGGCGCAGGTGTTGCCCGCGTCAGCCCCCGAATCCATCCGGCTCGCGGCGGAGATCATCCGCGGCGGCGGCCTCGTCGCCTTCCCGACTGAAACGGTGTACGGACTCGGCGCGAATGCGCTGGATCCAGACGCCGTGGCGAAGATCTTTGAAGCCAAACAGCGACCGTCGTTTGATCCCCTCATCGTGCATATTGCGGAACGTCTCTCCCTCGATCTCCTGGTCCAGGAGATAGGATCCGCCGATCACCGGTTGATGAACGCGTTTTGGCCAGGTCCGTTGACGCTCATCCTGCCGAAGCGCGCAACGGTTCCCGATCTCGTAACGGCCGGGCTTTCCACTGTCGCCGTCCGGATGCCGGCCCATTCGGTGGCACAGGCGCTGATCCGGGAAGCCGGTGTCCCAATCGCCGCGCCGAGCGCCAATCTGTTTGGCTATGTCAGTCCGACGTGCGCGCAACATGTACTCGCCGGGCTCGGCGATCGTGTGGACCTAATTCTCGACGGAGGTCCATGCCCCCTTGGCGTAGAATCCACCATTGTGTCGATGATCGGAGCCAGGGCTGAACTCCTGCGTCCTGGCAGTGTGACGCTCGCAGAAGTTCAGGAAGTCCTTGGGTTGGCTGTACTGGTTGCTAGTCATCAACCCCTGGTCGCGCCGGGCCAACTCCCTCGTCATTATGCGACCAGGACACCGTTGACCATCTTACCTGCGCACAGAGTGAGACCCGTTGTGGAAGAACATGCGCGCGTAGGGCTGCTGGCCCTGTCGGCCCCACGCCACATCGACGACAGATTCTGCGCGGTAGAGGTGCTCTCGTCGTCCGGGGATTTGCGTGAGGCTGCACGGAATCTGTTTGCGGCGCTTCGGCGGCTGGACGCGCTGAGCCTCGATCGCCTGTACGCTGAGCCCTGCGACGAAGAGGGCCTCGGCCTGGCGATCATGGACCGCCTCCGGCGTTGTGCGGTGTCCAATCAACCCAAAACCCCTGAACCTTCCACCGCGGCGACGACGGTTCTTGCCGGGTCAACGCGGCTGACGCGCTGAGGCTGAGGCTATCCCTCTTCAATCATGATCGGCGCACAAGCCCGCCTGGCCACATTGATGGATCGGAGCATTACTTTTTCTACGGTGGAAAACCACGTGTCTGGCGGCGGGAGCAAGATTTACCACAACGTGGTGGGGCGCATCGGCATCATGTCCGGCCCATGGAGCAATCTCCGACTCGGACTCGCCCAGCACACCATGATGACCGGCGACATGCCGTGAGTCGGCAAGAGTATTTCGGCAAGAAAGAGAAAGGAGCCTGAATTTCTGTCGCCTATGACGCCCCTCGTGCCCTTGTCTTTCACGATGGGAGTTGTCTAGAATGGGCCCCTCTTGAGCGATTCCAGGACGGAAGGATACGGTGAAGGGTCTACGGTTCGAGCGCATCGGGAAAAACCGTCATTATAATGTGGTGTTCCACATGGGGAGCAGCTACGTGCCTGTCACCGATGAAATCGTGGAGGAACTCAAGGCCCAGAGTCTACTCCCCATCGAACGGTTTCTCGACCTCTTGGTCGACCGCGTCGGGTATTCTTCCTACCTCAAAGAACAAATCCGCACAGAACTCAAAGCTTCCGGCGACTCAGTGACGCAGATTACGGTCTTACAAGGCGCCATCCGCGACCTCTAATCGGCTGCTGAAAACTCCCTCCAGCTGCGTTCTCGGTCGCGTGCCTCCCTGCGACGTACCGCAAGGGTACGCCTCAGTCGTCCCGCTCTCTGCGGCCTTGCCGGCGGAAATTTTGAGCAGCCTCAGGAGTCCCAGAAAAACACCCAACTTCGTTCTCGTCTCGAAAAATCCTCAACGTACCCCACCTGGGAAAGAGATGTTCCAATCTTTTACTTCTCTCGCACATTCGCCTTCGACATACCCCTAGGTCTCCCTTTAAGCGAATTGAGTAGTCGATCCGTCACTCGAACGCCTTTGGTGGTTCGCCGAAGGGCTCGAGCCCTCTCAGGCAAAGCGTCGGCATCGACTGATACGTTCTGCGTCTTCCGATCAAGAGTGATGAGACCTTCCTCTTTCACTAAACGAACTTGAAGTCGATACCCCAGCGCCGATGCATACCGCTTAAGAGTTCCGATGGACGGGGAGTGCTTTCCCATTGCTGTTTCCAGACGGGCGACTGCGGATTGAGTGGTTCCAATTCGGGCTGCGAGCTCAGCTTGGGTGAGTCCCGATTCGGCCCTCGCTTTGAGTATCTCGTCTAGAATCTCGAACTCCTCCCTGAGCCCTTCGTATTCGCGATGCACATCCGGGCGAGCAAGCGCCCGGGCCTTAAAGTCCTTAAGAGTGTTTCTCATCTTTCATTCGATTCCGCGCGATCTTCAGTTCGTTCAGAGGAGTCTTCTCGGATTTCTTGATGAACTGATGAAGCATCACCACCCTACGACCAACCAAAATCCGAACTCCCTGCGCCTCGCCAACCCATAGCTGCTTGTCGCAAGGCTGCCTCTTATCGTCGCAGATACTCGCTCAATGAAAGAAGCCGGACACCGTGAGATATCTCAACCGCCAACATGGCTTTGTCGCCGGTCACAATGGCTTTTGCCTGTCCGGCAATCGCGCACTCGAGAATCCGATTGTCCGGATCGTCATCGAACACGCTGACCCGTTCCTTCGGTTGAATGAGTTCGGCAAGCTCTGTCAGTAAAAGAGCCGTACGACTCAACGCATCGACATCGCGGTTGAACTTGCGAGCCAGGGTGGTGAGTAATTCGTCGATGATGGGTTTGGATATCAGTAACGTATCGTGACCATCAAAGATGCGCTGCATCGCTCGATTGGCAGAAGAACCAGGCAGGACAAACGCCGAGACATAAATGTTGGTATCAAAGACGACCCTCACGGTTTCGCGAGATACCGCCGAAGATCTCGGGCCGTGAGAATGCCTTTGGCTTTCGCTTTCTTACTCCAATAGCCTTGGATGGCTCTGAATTCCTGTTCGAGCCGATTGTGTTTGTTCTCTGAGACGAGATCCTGCAAGACCGCGACTGTACTCTTCCCCTCACGCCGAGCGAGCCGATCCAGTTCTTTCGAGAACGCTGCAGGAAGGGCCAGTTGTCGTTTCGCCGCTGTCGCCATAATCACACCTCGTACGGCCTAAATCCTACCATGCAGGCCTATACGCGTCCACCACGGCGTCCGAACTCCCTGCAGCCTTGCTGGCGGAAATTTTGAGCAGGCTCTGGAACTCAGGCGATTTTCGGCTACCTCAATCTCCGCTTCCTGATCCTCTCGCAAACGCTGTTTCCAATCGACTGGCCTCTGCGACGCCCAAGGTAATTAGCTTGGCAAGTAATCGATCCACGTCCATCCGCATCGCCTCGTTCCTATCAAACAGCGTCGGTTCCTGACGCCGAACCTCTTCGATCCATACGCACACACGGCGACCAATGCCATAGTCGACCCAGAAGTCTCTGTGGTCGGGGTAGCCTCTCAGCCAGGCTTTAGCCGCTGTGACGAGGAACGGCAGATGTGCCGACCTCGGAGACACTTCTAGTAGGTTGAGCGTCACGAGCGCGACAAAGAGCGAAGGTCCGTGCTCGATCAGCTGTTCCAGCACGGGGAGAAAGGCGTCGAGCCGATCGATGCCATTTGGAAGCAGATAGCATTGGGCGGAATGGGCGAAGCCGTATACATTGAAGAAGAGCACGGCAATGGCGGGTCCAATATGCCATTCAATGGAGCTGGATCGATTGCCCGCCAGATGCTGCCATCCGCTGGTCGCCATCATTCGGTTAGCGAGCACGGACCGAATGCGAATCGCGATGGGTTCCTGCAGGCCGCGATCACTAAAATAGACGGCATCAACACTTCGGAGGAACCCGGTAATTATGTCGTAGAAGGCCTTGTCAGGCAGCACACCGATCGGTGTCAATGCGAGTTGTTCAATCTCGGGCAACGCAAGTCCTGGCAGGGATTGGGCCAGCAGGTCGAAGTAGGCATCGTTCCATTCGCTAGGCGGGTTGGCAATTTCTTCATGCAGGTCCATCCCGGTGCCATTTGCCGCGGCAGTCCAAGAGGCATAGGACTGCGCAATTTTCAGTAGCCAAGGGCGCTGGCCTATATCAACGATGCTGTGGGTTTTGCTGAGCCACAGTGCCGCCGCCTGGTGGTCAACATATTCGTCCGGACGAGAGCGTTGCGGTACGGGTGTCTCTTGCTGCCTTCGTCCGCCCGGTAGTCGTAGACGCCGACGGAAGCGCGGGGGCTCCAACGGAAAGTCTGGCCATTCAGGCTCAAGACGTTCATCGGCAAGCCATGCAAGTTCAGCATCCACGGACGCAAGGACTTGTTGTCGTTGGCGCTCGGAACGCACTGCGACCTCTTCTTCGGAAAGATTCCATTCGTGATTTGGCCGGATACATGCCGCGAAGGCACACCGTAGTACTGCGCGCGGTAAGCGTTCGTCGATGGAGGCGAGTATGTTGGCGGCCGCACCGTATCCGTGCGCTGCTGCCTGGTCTTTGCGAGTGGCCACTTCGAGGAGGTCGCGCACATTCCCGGGGGCAGTCCGAACTCTTAGTGAGTGGATCATTCCAACAAACGCCACCGCGACCGGGTTGAATGAGAGCCCGGATCGAGATCGATAGACTTGGTCGTCCTTAGTCTGCACTGCCTGAGCGAAAACGCCGCGTGCCCAGGCCTCATGGCGAACGCGCAGCTCGCCGTCGCCGTCTCGCATTGCAATCATCGCCGCATTGACCAAAGCTTGGTCTCGCATCCAGTCCTCGTCTTCGTCCCTGCCCTCAGTTTCTGAAATGACTACAGGACGTTGCGCCCACTCAACTGCCGCCGTCACGAGTTCTGGCGACGAGCGTGACGGGTCCTCCAGGGCCAAGCTGAGTGCAGCTTGCATATTGGTATCTGAATGCCAGCCCTGCGTTGCCTGTTCGAGTGCTGCAAGGTGCTGAGCTTCAGCCTCCGGCGACACATACTGGTACCCCGTACATTGAGTACCATCCGGCATTGAAACAGACGCCTCGCGCCAGTTGTTCGGATCGAGGCGATTGAGTGCGTGGACAGCCATAAAGGCAGAATCACGAAAATTTGATCGCGCGTCTGGCGGGCCGAGACGTGTCGCAGCGCTTCTAAGCCGAGTCTTCAGCACCTCTCGAAGTTCCGGCTCGGATACATATTTGTTGAGGAGTTCCTCAAGTGAGTGTACCCGAGAAGCGCTTAGCCTTTCCAGACCAGCCGAGCCTACTAAGTTTCGCGAGAAGGTATTGAGCCCTAAGATATCGTGCCCGTGTCGTTCCCGATCGATGCTAAGGAGCTCAGGGCAAGCCAAGAAAGGGATTGCCGCGTCGCGTGATTTCGGCCAATGCGAAAGTAAGAGATCGACAGCGATTAACAGGTAGGCGGCTGGCGAGCCAGACGAGCCGAGCACCTCAGCGAGCACTGGCTCGAGGGTCGCTCCTGCCTCGATGCGGCGGTGCGCCCAAACTTCGAGCGCCATCAGGGCTGATGGTTACACAGTGGTATCCCGACCCTCCTCGTGACCATGCATACGATCGTCTCCACGGAAAAGCCCGGTCACCATCGAGAAGCGTGATGATAATGGCATCATCACCATGCTCGCTGCCCCCGCTGTAGAACGAGATCGCATGGTCGACGAGGCGATGGATCAGCGACAACCCGTGTTGCGGCGCATGCGTGAGGAGTTCCAAGAATGGCCCCTGCGTATGTGACCCAGGAAACAACTCGTGGTCGAGAAAGTCGAACGGCTCCTCGCGATCGTGGCGGCTATGCCCCTCGTCAGCCCGACGTTGCGGAATCAAGGCGGTGGCGGTCAACTCAGCGAGTTCCGCAGGCGCAGCCTGCGCAAGCGAGCCGCGAAACTTCAGAATGCTCCGCACAGCATCGTCGGTGTGTTGGCGCTGCCTCAACGATTGCAGATACTCCTTAGCGAGCGTTGGCGTCCGATTGCAGAACGAGAGAAAACTGGTGCGGAGGTCAGATTCCAGCAATCTAGTACGCTCGTAATCAAGTTCTTCCCCGAACGGCTCACGTCGATCACGGTATGTTTCGGCGTCCCGAGCGGTCTCGATCATTGTCAACCAGCGATGGAGCCACTGCATCAACAACGGAGTCAGCGGATCGTGACCAAGCGTTCCGAGAGGCCACGTGGTATATAAGTCAACTACATCCGGGATCGAGGCCGCGGGTATATCTTGGCCCAGTTTGAGCAGCCAATGGATCAGCCGAGTCCAGGACAGTCCACTCGGAACATTGAGACTAGCCGGGATCACCGGCGCGTCAACCCCGATGGCTGCGAATAACTTCGCGAATACCTTTGAGGCCGGCTCGACGTCGACCGCCATCACGATCCGGATGAGCTCGCAAAGAATGCCTGCACGGTTAGCGAGCAGAATGGTCGACGCGCGCGTCAGCAATTCGGACCCGATTTCGGATCGAACGAGTGCCAGCAATGCCGCACGACGCCACGAACCATGTGTACCCTCGCGGCTAAGACGCTCAAATAGAGCCTGCCACCGCGATACATCGGTTGCACGCTCAAGGGCCATGCGCGCCGTGAGCTCAACACCTCTTGCCAAGGCTGGCGAGGCAGGTCGGTCTAGAGATAGATGCTCGATCATCGCAGGCTCGGTATGGAGCAGGTTGACAATCGCCCATTCGCGAAGAACATCATGACGAAATGCGACGTGGTCGTTTCCCAAGTCGCGTAGTGTCTCGCTGGCAACCAACGCTTCAATAGCCCTCGATGGATAATGAGTAACGTCCTGCGGGCCGGCATGTAAGAGTGCCCTTTTCGCCAGAGCCTTAAGCAACCGAGCTCGGTCACGATGGTCGTCGTCGACTCTGCCGTCGGCCGTCTTCCACCATTGTTCAGCCATGTCGACCTCTGTGCGTAGGGCCTGAGCATCCCCTGGCAGACTTGCAAGACGAGCCAGGCGAAAGAGGTTCCTGGTCACATCTCGTGCGGGGTGAGCGTCTGTGAGGAGCGGAGCGAGCCTCACATCAGCGTGTCGGATCTCATCGACTTCGGCGTCGCTCAGTTCATCGATCACGATAGGCTCAGCGCGACCCAAGCGGTCGAGGGCGTCTGCTGGTAGCCAATTCGGCTCCTCACGCCCAAAGTTACGCCTCGCGGTCACCATCACTGCAACGCCTGGGACACCCGCAGCTTCCCGGACAAGGTCAACAACAGTTCTCTGTTCTTCATCCGAGAAAAAGTCCAGGTTGTCGACAAAGAGAACGGCTCCGCCATCGGCAGCAAGATCGGTCAGCAAGTCGCGAGCGGTGCCGTCGAACCCGAGGATCGTTCGCATGGCGGCCCACCCGTTCGGCATCGTTCGGCTAGGGCTGAGGACGATAATCCTGGCCTCTGCGGCGACTTGCTCGGCGAAATGCTTCAGCACCCCCGACTTACCTACCCCCGCATCACCGCGGATCTCGACGTAACGGCCGCTTTCAAGAGCGACATGAACAGCAGCGACACGTTCGGGTCGAGTCAACATCACGTCACCGAATCGATCGCTAATGTCAGCGAGGGCGTGACCGGAATCCTCGGCGAGTCTCAAACGCGCGGATGAGTACCGCCG
The DNA here is from genome assembly GCA_034440335.1 of Nitrospirota bacterium. Taxonomy (GTDB): domain Bacteria; phylum Nitrospirota; class Nitrospiria; order Nitrospirales; family Nitrospiraceae; genus Palsa-1315. The sequence continues at coordinate 16,249 of JAWXBV010000031.1, forward strand.
GTCGCCAGAAAGACGAAACGAGTGAGGGCTAAGGTCCTCGGTCAGTCCATCGCGGGTTCGGTCACCACCACTCGCCGCGACCCGCAGCGCGAGTTCGACCAAGGTCGTCCAAAGGTTTCCCGCCCGCAACGTATCGTCTGGGTGAAGGGCACGAGCGGCACGTTCCTTGGCGAGATCTTCGGATGCAGAGCCTTGAGCAGTGAAGTCGAAAACGAGGATTTGGAACCTACGCAACAGGCGCCACACAGTCTCGTCATCGTCTACTGACTCCGCGTCGTGCAAGTGCGATTTGAAGGTTCGCACGAAGGTACGCATATCATCATTGGCAGAGCCGGCTCGACTGATCCGGTCCGTGAAAGTCACGGCATCACCTATTTGACGCGCCCAGGTCAAGACATCCTGGTAGGCCCCATCGATCTTCCGAGACGTTCGAGCCGTCGCAATCGCAAGTTCGTAGCGGGTGACCCAGAAGTCTGACCTTTTGGAGGCCATGACGATCTGACCAACCACATCGCGAAATACCTGGTCTCCGGGCGCAAATGTGATGCTCCGCTTGACTTGAATCTCAAGAACTGCCGGATCGCCGCTTGCATCATGGGCGCGCACGATAACGTCGTCGAGCCACCGGCCTTCAGATGCTCGCTGAAATTCGATGCGGGCGATCGTCGTGCCTGGCAGGCCGCGGGGTTCCGTGCTTGTTAACAGAGATAGCAGGTAGTACGCGCCAACCTGGCCCTCGAAATGGCTGCCTGCTGGTCCGCTCGATGCAGGACTAATTCCGATAGCTGTCACCGGTTTTGGTCTCCACAATCACGGGTCGCTCTTGAAGAGTTTTCTCTCAACGCATTTATCCGCGACCAATGCGCACAATGAGGGACCCATCGTTTCATCGTGGGACCTCTTAGTAGGCTGCGGAAAACTTTTGTGCACAAGAGGAGAGCACTCCCGCAGGCTGCTCAAAAAGGCCGTTCAGCAAAGCCGCAGCGAGCAACCATAGATGGTCCTTCCAGGCTCGCTCGTGTACGTTTTCTAGGATGGCCCGGATGAGTTCCCCACTACGCGCGTCCAACGAGGTCCTTCCGAGGGCGCGCGTTGCGCGAGCACAGGGGACTCACCGGGGCATCCTTCCCCTCAGACTCCCCCACACATTAGAGGGTCCGCCATCTCTTCGTTCGACTGCGCGCATTGAGCGAGCACCGTTTCACCGTGCGCGGTCTGCGAGCAAGGGAGAACGATCCCGGGTCCCGCAGGATGCTCAAAAAGGCCGTTCAGCGAGGCCGCAGCGAGCATACAACGAGGGTTTTCCGACGTGTCCGCTTTTCATACTCCCCCCACCCTTCAAGAGGGTCGGCCATCTCTTCGTTCTACCGCGCGCATTGAGCGAGCACCGCCCGTAATGTAGCTATTCGATAATTCTTGGGTGCGCGCTCAGCGAGCGAGGAACGAGGAGATGGCCGACCCTAGTCCGCCATCTGGCCTTCCTGGAATAGCTGATTCAGTATCATATTTCTCTTTTCTGGATCTTTGTAGTACTTCAGCGCCTTGGTAAAATTGTCCAGTGCGCTCTCGCGCTTTCCCTTTTGGGAATAGTACTCGGCGATGCCGTGGTAGGCGCGAGGGTCTTGATCGTTGGACTTGAGGGCTCGATTGAAGGCTTCGTAGGCGGCCTGCATATGCTGTTTGCCCAGCTCCAACCAGCCGATCGCCGAATGAGCTGGACCGAAATTCGGATCGGCGAGGAGTGCCGCGTCGTATTCTTTTTGTGCTAGGTCAAGGCGGCCTCTGGTTTCATAGAAATCTCCCAGAGCGAAATGCACAGCTGCGTCATTGGGATTCAGGCGCAACGCCTGTTTGTATGACTGCAAAGCCGGCTCGAACTTGCCCTGTTCGGCGAGCGCGCAGGCGAGGTTGGCGTGGGCCACCGAGTCGTGGGGGTGCAATTTGATCACTTCACGATATTGCGGGATCGCCATCTCCAGGCGGCCCTGCTCTTGATAGGCGACGCCTAAGTTGGTGCGCGCCGGTGCGTAAGAAGGGTCCAGTCGCACCGCTTCACGATATTCCTTGATGGCCATTTCGAGATGGTTGGCTCGCTCATGTATCTGTGCGAGAAAGTAATGGGGGTGGGCGGACTGTGGCGCGAGTGCGATCGACTGCTTGTAGGCGATGATTGACTGTTCGGATTGGCCTGCTTGAGCCAGAAATAATCCCATCACGAGATGCGCGTTGGTCTGCTCAGGCTGTCGCGCAACGAATCCTTCGACCCACTCTTTGACGTGAGCCATGTCTTCGGATTCTTCGAGGCACTTCGCGCGAGCGTTCCAGGCTTCGGCAAACTCCCCGCGGAGCATGTGGATCACATTCAGCGCAAAATGGGGTCGAGGATCCCGATCTGTGCCGGTCGCGGGATGGCGGGCCCAGGCCAGTGCGGCCTGCTGAGCCTGATCCCATTGGCCTTCCAACAGCCTCGCTTCACATTGGGCCTGGTAGTCGGTCATCAGAGCTAGCTTGACTATCTGGTGAGGGTGTCCTCGATGTCCGGCGAGGTGGCCTGAATGCGATCCCCGAGTGACGGATAGCGCGCCGCAATCTTTTGCTTCATCAGCCAGGCAATGGTTCTGTACGACCAATGGCCCTTCACACCGGAGCGGAGCCTGGCGATGTATTCGGCTTCGGCATAATCCATCTTAAAGAGGCACCGCACCTTGAAACCGAACGGCGTCGCATAGAGTGACCCTTCCGCGCTCGTTTTCTTCAGCTGTTCGATGTCCATCCGAACCGCGTCCATCGCCTGTCGGTACTCCTGATCCAACCCTGCTTGCACGAGCGGCGGTGGAACCTCGTACCCGTGCACCGTCGTAAAATTCTGCTGAATCTGCTGACAGCGCCGGTGCCGGTGCATGTCGCGCCAGCCTCCGATGTCCATCAGCACGTCGAAGGTGAAGGCATAGCCGCTGCGGAACTCTTTGATGAGTTCGTCGTAGGGCCCTCGTGCGCTCATCGCGACATCGATCGCCTCCTGCTTTTGCTTCTCCGTCCAGGTACGGACGACCGCGAGGAGACTCCGATAGGGCGCATGAGAGACGCGGTAGAGCAAGGTGGTCACGATTTCGTCCAACGGATCGTGAGGCTCGATGAGGTCCACCGGCTCCGGCACTCCCCAGGACGCCGGTTGATCCAGGCCGGTTCCACGGAGCGCATCCTTCGCGTATTTGGCGAGGTCCTGGTAGACCGACGCTTGATAGTCGTTCGACGTGGCATGGCGCGCGAGCGTCGGCGCAAGAGGCTCCTGTGCACCTGGTTGACCGCACAGTTCGCCCCAGAGATTCACGGGTGACCGTTGGCAGGCATCCTTGAGTTCGTCTCCGATCGACCGCAATTCCGGCAGTTGCGACGACAACAGCCTGGTGATTTGCTTCTCCAACGTCCTGATGCTGACGACTTGTCCGACGTTCGTTCTGGCCGAAAGGGGGAGGAGATACCGGGTCACATCGAACGCGCGAGCGGCAATCGTTCGTTGGTAATCGGCCGGCTTCATCGATTCGGGGCGCGGCTCGCGCTCTGAAATAAATTGGGTCAAGGGTTGATGCAACAGCCGGTAGATCTCGGCGAGGCTGCGGAGAATGCCCTGGTAGGTGCCTTCCGTCTCCGACCCCCGAATGGAATCGGGCACGTACCATCCGCCTGAGGCAAAGTTCTGATACCGGCTCGATTTCGCCTGGCCGTCCCACAAGGGCTCGTCTTCGAGTCGAATGGCCGCGAGCTCAGAGATGTCCTCGAAACAGATGATGACGTGGCCAAGATCTGCAATCGACGCATGGCCATAGTCGAAGTAGAACTGATCCCAGAATTTTTCAGCAGAATGTCCATGCACCCAGCGAAGGCTGTCCTCGATCGAGTCGGGTGAACGGCTGTAACGGGCCAGGGCATAGGCGGATTTTTCTGGCGGCATCGGTGCGAGCGCGATGACCCGGCGGGTCGGTTGATCCATACTCATGACACATCTCCACACGGCGGTAGGCCGCGAACTATACGCCCGCGCGCCGGTCGGCGCAAGGATGTCAGACGTGATTCGTCGACCGGCATTCGCGCAGAATCATAGAAGCTGTTGACGCGCGACGACTCAGAGCCCATGAACGCATGACGATTGACGTTTGCCGCGCCCACGCGCGTTGACTTGCCTGCAACCCGTCGTTATAGTCCCGGATCTTTCTAGCAGTTTGCTGAAAACTCAGTTTTTTGCGCGGCAAGGTCCTCTGATGATACGTAGGTTGAGAGTGCCGTATTGCCCGCAGGATGCTCAAAAAGGCTGCCCAGCAAGGCCGCAGCGAGCGAAGAGGCGAGGCGTACGCTTCGGTACGTTGAGTCTCTGAGCGACGCGAGAACGATGCTGGCGGACTTTTTCAGCATCCTGGTAGACGGTCGCTGAATATGGACACCATCAAGGGCATCAAAGGCGTCAAGGATCTTCTTCCTGAGGAGACCCCTCGGTGGCGTGTCATCGAGGATACGGCGAGGCGCTGGGCGCTCTGCTACGGGTATCAGGAGATCCGCATCCCCATATTCGAACTCACGGCACTCTTCGCCCGGAGTATCGGTGCCACGACGGATATCGTCGAAAAGGAGATGTATACCTTTCCCGATCGAGATGGAACCTCGCTGACCTTGCGCCCGGAAGGCACGGCCGGCACGGTCCGGGCATTTATCGAGCACAATCGGGCGGCCGATCCGCTCCCACAGAAGTATTTCTACGTTGGGCCGATGTTCCGTCATGAGCGGCCGCAGGCAGGGCGCCTTCGGCAGTTCCATCAATTCGGTGTCGAATCCTTTGGCACATCGGACCCTCGGGCTGACGTCGAGGTGATGGCGCTGCTGTGGCGCCTCCTGTCGGATCTGGCCCTGCCGGATCTGACGCTGGAGATCAATAGCCTGGGAAGCTCCGGGGACCGCGGCGCCTATACGCCAATTCTATTGGCATTTCTCAGGCAGCAAGAAACACACCTCTGTGCAAACTGCCGTCGCCGCATGGAGACGAATCCATTGCGGGCGCTGGATTGCAAGGTGCCGGACTGTCGGGCAGCGACCGAGTCAGCGCCCAAGCTGACCGATCATCTCTCTCCTGAGGCCCGTACACACTTCGACCAGGTTCTTGCAGGTCTCGATGCGATCGGGGTGCCCTATCGACTGAATCCTCGTTTGGTGCGGGGGCTCGACTACTACTGTTTGACGAGTTTTGAAATCACCTCGACTCATTTGGGCGCTCAGAACGCAGTGGGCGCCGGTGGCCGCTATGATGGTTTAGTGGAAACGCTCGGTGGCCCGTCTGTTCCGGCCATAGGATTCGCGGTCGGGCTTGAACGTGTGTCGTTGATGCTCCCGGATACATCATCGTCGTCGATACACGAATGTCTCTACTATGTCGCGGCCTTTGGAGAGCAGGGGGCCAAGCTCGGGATCGTGTTGCTCGACGAACTCCGTAGAATCGGACTGTCAGCCTACTGCGACTATCGCGCCACGACACTTAAAGCACACCTTCGCCAAGCTGATCGATCGAAGTGCCGTTATGCCATTCTCTTAGGCGACGATGAGGCAGCTCGCGGCGCTGTTATTCTCCGCAACCTTGAGTCGAAAGCTCAGGAGGAACTCCCTCTGGCCGGCCTCTCATTTCTCCTGAAATCCCGTATACCTTCCTAATAAAACGTCCGTTTTTTACTGTTGACTTTGTGGTGAAAACCTCGTAGTGTCACGAGTCAATTTATATCATAAGAGATTGATTGTATTGATGTCTTTTATTTAAATCTATGGCGGCTCGCAGGCTAGGTCTCTTGTTATCCACACCCCCGTCTCACCCCAGTGTTGAGACCGTTATCCAATTAGCTCAGGCTGCATTACGTAGAGGAGTTGATGTCTACCTTTATCTCATTGATGAGGGGGTAAAGACGGTTGTGGACCAACGCTATCTTGGTTTGATCGATGCCGGGGCGAAGATGTCTGTGTGCGCGTATGGCTGTCAACAACATGGTGTTCCAACGGTCACGGTCGATTCGAGAGTTTCGTTATCTGGTCTGGTGGTATTATCGGGAATTATCGATGGCTGCGATCGCTTTCTTGCGTTTACATAAGAAGTTCATGTCACTCCGGTTGCCTGTCTATGTCGAAACGGATTGTGGTGGTGATTTCAGAAGATCCGCGTGTGACGGCTCGCCCTGTTGAAGCGCTTCGTATTGCGCTGGGGCTTTGTGCTGGGGACCATGAAACGACCGTCGTGCTCCTAGGCGATGCTTCCTTTCTGCTCAGGGAAGATTCAGAAGAGATTATCGACGTCGATGTTCTTGAAAAATATCTTCCTTCCTTTAAGCACTTGGCCATTCCCTTTATTGTCGAAGTCGGGACGGCGAGGGATGAGTGGTCTGAAGGTTTTTCCGTGACAGCTCTACCTAGAGATGACATTAGACAGTTCGTGCGATCAGCTGACATAAGTCTAGTTTTTTGAGAGATCTATCTGTGACCGTATGAGTACAACGCTCTATCTGCTTCGACACACGCCGGACGCGATTCCTCCCTCACTCTTTCAAGCGAGTGACGCAGATATCGATATCGTCTGTGTTGAACAGGTGTCCTCGGTCGTTCCTTCTTCTATAGAAAGAGGTACTGGTCTCAGTGAGAAGTTAGTGAGTAGCGGTTCTCATCAGACGTTGACATATGATGACCTGGTCGAGAAGATTTTCTCATCAGAACGGGTTATTGTTCTCTAGATGTCTGTGCTGCTCTTCTCCGAAGATATGTCTATATAGAGATAAAGACCGTCGTAGGAGGAGGAGTAAGAGTAGGTATTGGGGATAGTGTGGAAAGAGAATAGGTTATTGAAAGTAAAAGGTATATTGGACGCTATCTTTGTGGAGTAGGTTGGGGATTGACTCTGAGTAACCACTGTATGTGATGTCGATATCATGTGGTGATCGGTGGAATGGGTATGACTGTGAAGCCTCTACGTTCCGATACTGACAGAGAAGGCTTGATGAAAAAACAGGTTATCAACAGGTGTGCATAAGTCTGTGTATGCAGAATAATCAGGGAATGATGGCGATCGAACACGAATGGCAGGATGCCTTGGCGTATATCCAAGGGAAAGTGCCAAAACAGGTGTATGACACGTGGTTTACCCCCATCCATTTCGAGCGGATTGAGGACGCGACCGCTCAACTGGGAGTCCCGAATAAGTTTTTCGGCGACTGGTTAAGCCAACACTACGGACCCCTCCTGAGCGAAGCGATCTCTGTCGCTCGAGGTGGCATAGAGACGGCGATTACATTTGTCATCTTTCATAAACAGCCGACGAAACAGCCTGAGAGTAGTGGGAGTTCCTCTGGGACCAGCCGCCAAAGCCCCGGGCCCCGGTCGAAACGGGGAATACAGCTCAACCCAAAGTATACATTCAAGAGTTTCGTCGTAGGAGCTGGAAACCAATTTGCCCATGCTGCCTGCATGGCGGTTGCCGAACAACCGGCGAAAGCCTATAACCCGCTCTTTATCTACGGGGATACAGGGCTAGGGAAGACGCACCTCTTGAATGCCATTGGAAACTATATGGCGGAGCGGACGGATCTCCGGATTGCCTATTTAACGACCGAACAGTTTACGAACGAGGTCATCAACTCCATTCGATACGACAAAATGATGGATCTGCGGAAGCGCTATCGTCATATCGACATGTTGATGATCGACGACATTCAGTTTTTGGCTGGTAAAGAACGGACACAGGAGGAATTCTTCCACACGTTCAATGCCCTCTATGAAGCGCATAAACAGCTTGTGCTTTCAAGCGATCGCTTTCCGAAAGATATGCCCGATATCGAGGAACGGTTGCGGTCACGGTTTGAATGGGGACTGATCGCGGATCTCCAACCACCGGACGTTGAAACACGCATTGCCATCTTGCGGAAAAAGTCTGAGGACGAGGGCGTCACGTTGCCGGAAGACGTCATCCAGTTTCTCGCCACCACGATGAAGAGCAATATCCGCGAGCTCGAAGGCTCATTGGTACGGCTCGGCGCCTATGCCTCGCTCACCGGTCAAACGATCACGCTGGAGATGGCGAAGAACGTGCTCCGGGATCTGATCGGCACCAAGAAAAAGATCGTGTCGATGGATGATATTCAGGAAACGGTGGGCACGCGCTTCCACGTGAAGATCGCCGACCTGAAATCCCGTCGACGGAGCAAGACGCTGGTGCATCCCCGACAGATCGCCATGTATCTCTGTCGAGAGCTCACAGACTCCTCGTATCCCGAGATCGGGCGGCAGTTCGGAGGCAAAGACCACACGACGATTATCCACGCCTGTAAGCAGATCATTAAAGCGAAAGACAACGACAGTGTATTGAGTGCCACATTGGACAGCTTGAAGGAGCAGATCCTGCGAGCGTGAGGGGCTGCGCTAAGGGGAACAGATCATGAAATTTCGTATGGGACGAGCGGAGCTCTTGACGGGTCTTCAGCGGGTCCAAGGTGTCGTCGAGAAGCGCAACACGATGCCGATCCTCTCGAATATCTTGATTGAGGCGAAGCAGGACGGGGTGGAAATCGTCGCCACCGACCTCGAGATCGGCATGCGTGGGCATTATAAGGCGACCGTGGAGAAACCGGGAGGGATCACGGTCTCGGCGCGGAAGCTATTCGAGATCATCAAGGAATTGGAGGTCGGTGAAATCGACATCACCTCTGGCGACAACAATTGGACGACGATCCATGCCGGCAAGAGCCAATTTAAGATCGTCGGCCTCCCCAGCACCGACTATCCCGCGTTGCCGACGATCGAACGGGAAGGGCTTATTCCCCTCACCGGGGTCGGTTTCCTCGAGCTGATTCGGAAGACCCTCTTCGCGGCCGGAGACAATGACGCGCGCTACATCCTCAACGGTCTGCTGGTGAGCCTCATCACGTCGGAGAAGAAAACGATTTTGCGGCTGGTCGGCACCGATGGACATCGGTTGGCAGTGGCCGAGCAGGAGGTCCGAGATGCCGGGGTTAAAGGCCCTCCGCAAGAGATCAAAGCCATCATTCCGAAAAAAGCGGCGCATGAGATGCAGCGTCTTCTGGAGGAGGGCGGCGAGGGGGAGCCCTTGATCGGGTTCACCAAAAATCTCATGATCTTTCGGAAGAGCGGTCTGTTGCTGACCTCGCGGCTCATGGAAGGGAACTACCCGAACTATCAGCAAGTGATTCCGAAAGAGGGCGGCGGAAAAATCGGGGTCAATCGCACCGACTTTGAGGGTGCGCTTCGGCGCGTCTCAGTGCTGTCACGCGATAAGGCGAGTGCGGTGAAGGTGACGTTTGTCTCCGGACAGATGACGCTGTTCTCCAGCAATCCTGACTTTGGAGAGGCGACCGAAGAACTCGCGGCACGGTACGAGGGGGAAGCGTTGAGCACGGGGTTCAATGCCCGCTACTTGCTGGATGTTCTCGGGGTGATGGATGGAGAAACGATCTCGCTGCAAATGGACAATCCGCTGAGCCCCTGTTTGATCCAGGAGTCAGACAGTCCGGGGTTCAAGTGCGTGGTCATGCCGATCAAGATCTGAGCGTCACACATCAATTATACTGGTCGAGGGATACGCAATCGGCCCATAGCTGCCTTTTCACGAAGGACCCTTTACCCATGACGCGTTTGAAGCAGGAGACCGATGGCCAGTAACGACACCGAGACCACACCGAAATCAGACAGTTACGGTGCGGATCAAATCAAAGTATTGGAAGGCCTGGACGCCGTGCGGAAGCGTCCGGCCATGTACATCGGCAGCACCGGGGTGGACGGCCTCCATCACCTTGTCTATGAAGTCGTCGACAACAGTGTCGATGAACATATGGCGGGATTTGGCGAGACGATCGAGGTGGCGATCCACATCGACAACAGTATTACGGTCGTGGATAACGGCCGCGGCATTCCCACCGGTATGCATTCCACGCAAAAGAAGTCTGCTGCCGAAGTGGCGTTGACGGTCTTGCACGCGGGCGGCAAGTTCGAACAGGGCGCCTATACGATGTCCGGCGGCCTCCATGGTGTCGGGATTTCGGTGGTCAACGCCCTCTCTGAATGGCTCGAGCTGGAGATTTGGCAGGACGGTCAGGTGTTCGAGCAGCGCTACGAGCGTGGCAAGTCGACGGCCCCGCTCAAGATGACGGGTAAAACCAAGCGCCGGGGCACGATGGTCACGTTCAAGTCCGACGGGCAGATCTTCGAGACGCTCGACTTCAGCTTCGACGTGCTGGCGCAGCGACTGCGCGAACTCGCCTTTTTGAACAAGGGACTCGAGATCACACTCAAGGATGAGCGGAAAGAACCGGTCAAGGAGCAAGTATTCAAGTACAAGGGCGGGATCGTGTCGTTCGTCGAGCATCTCAACGAAGCCAAGGTGCCGCTGCACAAGCCTATTTACGTGCAGGTTGAGAAATCGGAGATGGTGCTGGAGGTTGCGCTTCAATACAACGACGGCTACGCCGAGAACCTGTTTTCCTTTGCGAACAATATCAACACCAAGGAAGGCGGCACGCACTTGGTGGGCTTCAAGGCCGCGCTGACTCGAACGATCAACAGCTACGCCAACGCCAACGACCTGCTCAAGAAAGACACGGAGTCGCTCACCGGTGACGACGTTCGCGAGGGGCTCACCGCCGTCGTCAGCGTGAAGGTCCGGAATCCTCAGTTCGAAGGGCAGACGAAAGCCAAGCTGGGCAATAGTGAGGTGAAAGGCATCGTCGAGTCCGCGGTCAACGAAGCGCTCGGGACCTATTTCGAAGA
>JAWXBV010000032.1:0-6730 GCA_034440335.1 Nitrospirota bacterium
CTCGCGCCGCGTTGGGCTGCCGTCATGGATTGGCATCGTGTCTGTGCAGTGATGGCCGGCATCGTCGGCGTGACGCTGGTCTTCTTCACGCTTCTTGTGCCGCGGGAGCAGCCGAGTCTGGAGCCCCATCGCGCCGAGTGGTGGCACAATGCGGTGGAACTCATCCGCCACCGGTCTGCCTATTGGCTCTGTTTTTTATATGCCGTCACGTTCGGTGGCTTTATCGGAATGTGCAGCCTCCTGCCGCTGCTCTTGCACGATCTCTATCAACTGGATGCGGTCATGGCTGGGACCATCGCCGCGCTAAGCGGACTTTTCGGCAGCCTCATTCGTCCTGTGGGAGGCTACGTTGCGGATCGGCAGGGCGGTCTCCGCATCCTCTATTATGTGTTGCCGGTCATCGTCGGTTCGGTTGTGGCGGTGACGAGTCCCTCACTCCCTCTGGCCGTGGCCATGATGGTGGTCGCGACCGGTGCGATGGGATTCGGGAACGGTGTCGTCTTCCAATTGGTTGCCGAATGGTTCCCGAAAGACATCGGTCTCGCATCGGGTGTGGTGGGAGCCGCCGGCGGTTTCGGGGGATTTGTCCTGCCTATCGTCACGGCAACGATGAAAGGGTTTACCGGGAGCTACGATCAGGGTCTCTGGCTCTTTGCAGGATGTGGTGTCTGTGCCTGGGGAACGGTGATCGTCGCATTGCGGACTCGGGCAGCCTCTGTGGAAGGGCCTTCCTCGTGAATGGGTCTTCCAAAACAGTCGGGCCAAAAAAACAATGTTAAATGGTCGATGTTCAATGATAAGTTGGTCGGCTAATACACCCTCGACGTGAACCAGTCAGCGGTAACACCATGACGACACCGTTCAATAATATCGAAGACGCCATCCGGGATATCAACAAAGGCAAGTTCATTATCCTGGTCGACGATGAAGACCGGGAAAATGAAGGTGATCTCGTCATGGCCGCGCAGCATGTGACGCCGCAGGCTGTGAACTTTATGGCCAAGCATGCCCGTGGGTTGATCTGTCTCACCCTGACGCCCCAGCGAGTGGAAGAACTCCATCTCCCACAACAAGCGATTGAGAATACCGCCACGTTCGGCACGGCGTTCACCGTGTCCATCGATGCGCGGAAAGACATTACCACGGGCATTTCTGCTGCGGATCGAGCCACGACGATTCATGTGGCGATCGATCCAAAGTCCAAACCCAGCGATCTCGCGCGCCCCGGCCATATTTTCCCATTAAAAGCGCAGCAAGGCGGCGTGTTGAAACGGGCAGGGCAGACGGAAGGCTCCGTTGATCTGGCGCGGCTGGCCGGGCTCACGCCCGCCGGGGTGATTTGCGAAATCATGAACGAGGACGGCACCATGGCGCGCGTGCCGGAACTGGCGAAGTTCGCCAAGGCGCACAAGCTGACAATGGTCACGATCAAAGCGCTCATCGAATACCGCATGCAGCGTGAGCCCTTTGTGCGCCGGATGGCTAGTGCGCGGCTGCCGACCATGTTCGGCGACTTCGAGGCGGTGGCGTTCGAAAACGAATTAGACGGTGTGACGCATATTGCGTTGGTCAAAGGGCGCGTGGAGGGAGGCGATCCCACTCTGGTGCGTGTGCACTCAGGCTGTTTGACCGCCGACGCACTGGGATCGTTGCGGTGCGACTGCCGAGACCAGCTCCATCAGGCGATGGAAGTGATTCAGAAGGAAGGGCGCGGGGTGCTGCTCTACCTCAATCAAGAAGGGCGCGGCATCGGCTTACTCAACAAGATCAGAGCCTATGGGTTGCAAGATCAGGGCAGCGATACGGTCGAGGCGAATTTGCAGTTGGGATTTAAGGCGGACCTGCGTGATTATGGCGTGGGGGCGCAAATTCTCGTCAATCTCGGCCTGCACCAGATCAAGCTCATCACGAACAATCCACGCAAGATCGTCGGCATCGAGGGCTATGGATTGCAAGTCGTCGAGCGTGTATCGATCGAAACTCAGCCGCGTGCGGCGAACCGGAAGTACCTGCGAACGAAAAAGAATAAGATGGGGCATATCTTGAAAAAAGTCTGAACGTCGTCAAGTTTTGAGTCAACAGTCGGGGAGACACGTGCCTCCTCTTGGACGTGAAGATGGTCAGACCTTACGACCTTCAGCCTGTACCCCTGTAAGTGACCTAGCGATGAAACTCCATTAAGGCTCTCATGATGCGACAGGATTGCGGTTTGGGATTGTGGCCGGAATGAACGTGGGTCGCAGGGGATCGTGAGTGGTACCATGTCGCAACCGGAGCTAACCGTTCATGCATCGAGTCGGCGCCCACGCACGCTCAGAGAAGTGGTGTTGTGGGGTGAGGCGCTTGGCAATGTCGATGGGTATCTACGCGAATTCCTCGACGAGTTTTATCTCGAAGCCGAGGGAGCTGTGCGTGAAACGATGTTGAGCGATGAGCCGCCGCCGGTGTTCCACCGGCATGTCGATGCCTACGTTGCGGCGGTGGCAGAACACTTGGCTGTGCGGTATGGGCTGGCGGTTCCCGAATGGGCCATCCAGCCTGGGCGATTTCTCAAGGCGCCGTTTTTCCCATGCGGCCTGGAGTCACTGAAGGCCACGTTGTTAATGGAAAGCCCGGCGGCGTTCCGCCGCCGGTTGATTTTCGTGGGGAGCGATCCGTTGTCTCGTCCGCGGCGGGAGCCGAATCGCCGGGCGTCGGTATAGCAGGGAGATGGGATGGCGCTCTTGACGAAAGACGATATTCTGAAAGGGCTTCGCAATCTCGATGCAAAAGCCCGGGCCGGCAGAGTGATTGTGGATATGGCCGTATATGGCGGCGCGGCGCTGGCGCTGGTTTTCGATCTCCGGCAGGCCACGCGCGATGTCGATGCTGTGGTGCGCGGTTCGCCGGATTTTCTCCGTTGGGCAGTTGCGGAGGTGGCCGAGGAGGAAGGATGGCCGGCAGACTGGCTCAATGACGGGGTGAAAGGATTTCTTTCGCACAACGAAAAGATGCAGGCGCTGGCGGAATTCCAAGCACCCGTCGACGGAGGGCTTCGGTTGTATGTGCCGGTTCCTGAGTATTTATTTGCCATGAAGTGTATGGCGATGAGGCCGGAAGGGATCGAGGGGGCGCGCGATGTTGCCGATATCGAAGCGTTGGCCGACAAGGCGGGGATTGCCGATGCGGCTGCGGCGTTGTCGTTGGTCGAGTCGTTCTATCCGTCCGCGCATATCCCGCCTAAAGTGCGATTTGGGGTAGAAGAAATTATGGAGCGGGTGAATGCACGACGGAAAAATGACGTGCAGGGGTAGGGAATACAGACTGTAGGATAATGCATCGGACGGTAGAGCACTGGATCTATGAAATTTCATAAAGGGTCTCATGATGCGACAGGATTGCGGTTTGGAATTGTCGTCGCAAGGTTCAATAAGTTTGTCACGAGCAAATTGCTGAGTGCCTGTGTCGAGGGGCTGACGAAACAGGGAGCCAAGACCGACGATATCGAAGCGGTGCGGGTGCCTGGGGCCTTCGAGATTCCCTTGATGGCTCGAACGATGGCACGCACGAAGCGGTTCGATGCAGTGATTTGTCTGGGGGCGGTCATTCGTGGCGGCACGCCACATTTCGATTACATCAGTGCGGGGGCCAGTCGCGGAATTGGACAGGCATCGCTGGATGCCGATGTGCCGATCATTTTCGGTGTCCTGACGACGCACACGGTCGCGCAGGCGATTGAGCGGTCCGATCCGGCCAAGTTCAACCGTGGCGGGGAAGCAGCCAAATCCGCGATTGAAATGGCGACGGTGATGCGCCTCTTACGGGCGAGTGAGGAGACTCCGGCGAGCGTGAAGCGTGAAACGTTACACGTGAAACGTGAAACGTCGAATAAGACACGAGCGCCGCGAAAGCGCAAGGTATAGCCAGGCCATGGGATCACGCCATCACGCACGGGAGCGCGCGCTCCAGATTCTGTTTCAATACGACGTTCACGGCAGGCCGGGTCTGTGGCTGGATGTGTTCTGGGTGGAGAACGAGGCTACGGATGAGGTGAAGGCCTTTGCGGAACGGCTCGTGGCAGGGGTGATGGAGAAGAAGAAAGAATTGGATGTCCTCATCGGGACATACGCCACCAATTGGAAAATCAGCCGTATGCCGATCGTGGATCGCAATATCCTACGAGCCGGCGTCTATGAATTGCTGTGGATGGATGACGTGCCGGCCAAGGTGACGGTGAACGAAGCCATCGAATTGGCAAAAAGTTTCGGCGACGACGAGGCGTCGAAGTTCGTCAACGGTATTCTGGATCAGGTCCTGACGAAGGAGCCTCGCTTGGAAGCTAAGCGGGCCGAGGCTGCGGGTGTGAAGCGTGAAGCGTGAAGCGTATCTGATTCAAAGGTTTCAAGTTGCAAGTTTCTAGTTTCACGTTTTCGGAGGTTGTTTTCGGACAACTTGAAACTTGAAACCAGTCACTCTACTCCCGAACGAACGACGCTTCACGAGATACGAACGACGAGGGATTCATGATCGATAGATATACCCGTCCTCAGATGAAGGCCATCTGGGAATTGAAACGGAAGTACGAGATCTGGCTCGCCGTCGAGCTGGCAGCCTGCGCGGCGTTCGAACGAGCGGGACAAGTCCCACGCGGCACCGCAACTCGTATCGGGAAGAAAGCCACGATCGATGTAAAGCGCATCGCCAGAATCGAGAAGGTGACGAAACACGATGTGATTGCCTTTCTCGAATCGCTCGTGGAATCGGTCGGGCCGGAGCATCGGTTTCTCCACATGGGGCTGACCTCATCGGATATTGTCGATACGTCCTTGGCCGTGCAGATGACCGAAGCGCTCGACCTTATCCTCGACGATCTTGAAGAGCTGATAGCTGTCTTGAAGCGGCAGGCGATCAAGTACAAGCACACCGTGATGGTCGGCCGGTCGCACGGTATTCATGGTGAACCGATCTCGTTCGGCTTCAAGTTGGCCATCTGGTACGAAGAAGCCTGTCGGCACCGAGAACGATTGACGCATGTCCGGCAGGAAATCGCTGTTGGCAAGCTTTCCGGCGCCATGGGCACGTTCGCGCATCAAGGGCCTGAAGTGGAAGCATACGTCTGTGCCAAGCTGGGGCTGACGCCGGACCCCGTCTCCAATCAGATCGTGCAGCGCGATCGCCATGCGGCCTACGCGTCGGCCTTGGCGCTGTTGGCTGCCAGTATCGAAAAATTTGCGACGGAGATTCGCCATCTGCAACGAACCGAGGTGCTCGAAGCGGAGGAGTACTTTTCAGAAGGCCAGAAAGGATCCTCGGCGATGCCGCACAAACGGAATCCGATCGCTTCAGAAAATCTCTGCGGGTTGGCGCGCGTGGTGCGGGGCAATAGCCTCGCGGCGATGGAGAATGTCGCCCTGTGGCATGAACGCGACATCAGTCATTCGTCTGTCGAGCGTGTGATCATGCCGGACAGCACGATCCTGATCGACTATATGCTGGCGCGAATCACCGACGTCATCAAGCATTTGGTGGTCTACCCTGCCACGATGAAACGCAACCTCGATCTCACCGGGGGATTAGTGTATTCGCAGCGGTTGCTGCTGTTGCTCATTGAGAAGGGCGCGCAGCGCAAGGAATCGTATGAAGCCGTTCAGCGCAATGCCATGGCTTCCTGGAAAGGGGCAGGGGCCTTACAAGTATTAGTCGGCGGGGATCCCTTCGTGGCGAAACATCTCACGGCAGCAGAGATAAAATCCTGTTTCGACCCGAAGTATTATTTGCGCCATCTTGATAAGATTTTCCGGCGGGTCTTCTTATCAGGGGCGCGTAACCGAGTGAAGGGAGGGAAGCGATGATATCTTATATTGCTATTTCCATGCGTCTTGCCGTGCTGGTGCTGGTCGGTCTGGTACTGGTGCCAGCCGTTAAGGCAGCCGATCGCGACAAGCTGCTCAGCGAACCTGGCGTCTACGGCACCTTTGCCTCCTATAGTCTCGATGAGGCCTGGGGGAAACAGGATCAGGCGATGCGCATCGCGCAATTGACCGTCCTGAAGGGAGTGGTCGAGCAGCATCGAGAGAAGTTGGCGATCGATCTGTATCTTCTCCGCGGACTATCCGATCGCGCGGATGTGCTCTTTCGTATCCATGCGACGGAGTTGCGCGAGACCCAACAGTTTCTCCTGGATCTTCAAGGCAGTCTTTTTGGTAAGCATCTCAGGACGTCCGGTGTCATGCACGGGTTGACCAAGAAAGCAAACTATGTACCGGGCATGCCGGACAATCTCAAGGCCGAACTGAAAACCTCCAGCGAACCGGGTCCGAAGCCCTATGTGATCGTGATTCCTATCCGGAAGAGTGCAGAGTGGTGGTTGCTTCCGCAAGAGCAGCGGGCTGCCATGATGCAGGAGCATACGGAAGCCACGGTGCCCTATCTCAAGACGGTCAAACGGAAGCTCTATCACTCCAGCGGACTCGACGATCTGGATTTCATCACCTATTTTGAAACGTCCAAGCTGGAGGATTTCCACAGTCTGGTGTTGGCTTTGGAGAAGGTGAAAGAGTTTCAGTATAATCGGCGGTTCGGTCATCCGATCTTGCTGGGAACGATCAGATCGTTGGATGAGATCATCGAGGTATTGGCGCAGTAAATAGCCCGCGTTCCTCGTGAAGCGCAGCAGAGAGTGAAGCGTCCCTCGACAGGCTCGGGACGCCCTGAGCCCGTCGAAGGGCGTATCTCGTGAAGCGTGAAGCGC
>JAWXBV010000033.1:0-6920 GCA_034440335.1 Nitrospirota bacterium
AGTCCGAGTCGATTCCGGTCTCTCCGAGATTCCGTCACGCAGATCACGAAGCGATTGACTGAAGGAGGAACGGACGTGGCACCACGCAACGACGAACATCTTCGGGAAGTAGAAAAGTTTCGTGTACAGATCCAGTCGATGGAAGAAGAAATCCGTCGGCTGTACCAGTCCCGCTACCAGCTCGACCAAGCCACCACACAGAACGAGAAGCTCGTGGCGACTCTCCAGGAAGCCAAGGGGCAGATTGAAGCGTTGCGCGCCGAAGTTGAGAAACTGACTGCGCCGCCATCAGCCTACGCCATCTTTTCCAGCCTCAATGCCGACGGAACCGGCAATGTCTATGTCTCCGGACGAAAAATGAAAGTCAGCGTGCATCCGTCGATCGATGCGAAGGCGATGCGTAAGGGGCAGGAAGTGGTCCTGAACGAAGCGCTGAACATCATTGAGGTCAAAGGGTTCGATATTCAGGGCGAAGTCGTACGGCTCAAAGACGTGATGGAAGGTAACCGTGCCCTCGTGACGCTGCATTTCGACGAAGAGAAAGTGGCAGAGCTCGGCGACCCGCTGCTGGCCGAACGATTGAGCGCCGGCGACCATCTGCTCTACGATCCACGTTCCGGCTATGTCGTCGAAAAGTTACCGAGGTTCGACGCGGAAGAATTGGTATTGGAAGAAGTGCCCGATGTCGACTATGAGCACATCGGCGGGTTGCAGCACGAGTTGGAGCAGGTTCGCGATGCGGTGGAGTTGCCGTTTCTTTATACGGCCCTATTTTCAGAGTACAAGTTGAGCGCGCCCAAGGGGGTCTTGCTCTACGGACCGCCGGGATGCGGAAAAACCTTGATCGCCAAAGCTGTGGCGAATTCAATCGCCAAGAAGCTTGGGCACCTCACCGGCAAAGAAGTGCGGAGTTACTTTTTGCATGTGAAGGGCCCCGAGTTGCTCAATAAGTATGTCGGTGAGTCCGAGCGCCAAGTCCGCGAAGTCTTCAAGAAAGCGAAAGAGCGTGCGACGGACGGGAATCCCGTCATTGTGTTCTTCGATGAAATGGACGCGCTCTTCAGGACGCGCGGCACCGGGATCTCTTCCGACATTGAATCGACGATTGTCCCGCAGTTTCTCTCGGAAATCGACGGCATGGAACGGCTGCGCAATGTGATCGTGATCGGCGCCAGCAATCGCCAGGATCTCATCGATCCGGCAGTCCTCCGCGCCGGACGGTTGGATGTGAAGGTCAAGGTGGGGCGTCCCGATGCCGTGGCGGCCAAGGATATTTTCTCGAAGTATCTGAGTATTGACCTGCCGTTTGCCGAAGAAGATTTGCAACGCCACGGAGGGGATGCCAAGGCCCTTGTCGCACAGATGACCGACCTCACGGTCGAGGCAATGTATGCCTCCTCGGAGGAGAATAAGTTTATTGAAGTCACCTACGCGAACGGTGAAAAAGAAGTGCTCTACTTCAAGGATTTTGCGAGTGGCGCGCTGATCGAAGGCATCGTGTCGCGCGCGAAGAAGTTTGCCGTCAAGCGGGCGATCGCGAAGGAAGGCCGTGGCCTTCGGTCCGAGGACTTGATCCGCGCCATTCGTGAGGAGTTTAAGGAGCACGAAGACTTGCCGAATACAACGAATCCTGACGACTGGGCGAAGATCTCCGGAAAGAAAGGTGAGAGGATCGTGCATCTTCGGACGATCAGCGGGAGCCCAGACGACTCGCGTCAGATCGAAACGGTGACGACCGGGCACTATCTCTAAGACGTCACACCTATGCAGGAACCTCGCGCATCGACGATTCCCCGCGTCCTGGGGACAGAAACGGAATTCGGCATCGCCTCACGCGACCCTGCCGCGTCGGACCCCGTCTCCAATTCCATCGCCGTCATTGGGCACTATCCGGGTCTGCCGGCACCGTTGGCCGTGTGGGACTATGAAAATGAGAACCCGCTGCTCGATGCGCGTGGCTTCGAGGTCGAGGGGGAGCGAGAGCGGCCCAATCCCGAGTACAATCGTCAGCTGAATAAGGTGCTGGCCAATGGAGGCCGTCTCTATGTCGACGGCGCCCATCCGGAATACTCCACGCCCGAATGTACCAACCCGCGAGAAATTGTCGCCTTCGAACGAGCCGGCGAGCGGATCCTTGCGCAGTGCCTCGCGCAGATGGCGCGAGCCACCGGGCGGGATCATTGTGTGCTGTACAAGAACAACTCGGACGGTAAGGGGAACAGCTACGGCTATCATGAAAGCTATCTCATGTCGCGCGCGGTTCCCTTCGAGCGCGTGGTGAAGGTCTTGGCGCCGTTCTTTGTGACGCGGCCAATTTTCGCAGGGGCAGGCAAGGTCGGCGCAGAGAATCAGACCAGCCCGGCGGAGTATCAGATCTCGCAGCGCGCGGATTTCTTTGAGTGCCTGGTCGATCTCAATACCATGGTCCGGCGCCCCATCGTCAATTCACGCGATGAGCCGCATGCCGAGTATGGCAAGTATCGGCGGTTACACGTGATCGTTGGGGATGCCAACATGGCGGAGCTGTCGACCTACCTCAAAGTCGGCACATTGTCGATTGTCCTGGATCTGCTCGACGCCGGCGCCGATCTGCCGCAGTTCGAATTGAAGGATCCAGTCCGAAGTATTAAAGACGTGTCGCGCGATTTGACGATGAAGGAGCCGCTTGCACTGACGGGGGGGCGCGCGACGACGGCGGTGGCGATTCAACGAGCCTATTTGAAGGCCGCTATGGGATACTATGCTTGCCGCGATCTCTCCCAGGTCACCAAAGATATTCTCGTCCGCTGGGAAGACGTGCTGGATAGGTTGGAGCAAGATCCTCGGCTCTTGGTGCGCGAGTTGGATTGGGTGGCGAAGCGTCAGATGATGGAATCCTATATGGAGCGAAAGGGCTGTGGATGGGACGATCCCAGAGTGCGCCTGATGGATCTGCAATATCACGATGTCCGCCCCGACAAGGGACTCTATTTTACGCTCGAACGCAGCCACCTGATCGAGCGAATCGTGCAGGATGTCGAGGTCGAGCGAGCGGAGTTCACCCCGCCTCCGGGAACGCGCGCCTACTTCCGTGGACGATGTGTGAGCAAGTTTGCGAAGTCGCTCTATGGGGTCAGTTGGACCTCGGTGCTCTTCGACGTCGGCAACAATCAGGTGAAACGAGTGCCCTTAATGGACCCGCTCAGAGGCACAGCCTCGCTGACGAGCGACCTCCTCGATCAGGTCGAGACTGTCGACGCATTGCTGGCGAAGCTCAAGGCCTGATGAACAACCCCCCTCGCGATTGATGCTATGAAATTGCCATTTCTCCCCAACCACGACGACTCGAGTTTCTTCGATTTTTTGGCCCAGCACCATCCCGCACTGACGCCGACCGGTCGCAGTGGATTCCTCCAGGCGCAGGCCATGGCCGATCCGATGCGCGGGGCCGGAGCGATGAGTATCCCCCAGGCCACCACAGTGCTGGCGATGAAGTATCAACAGGGAGTGGTGATTGCCGGAGACCGTCGAGCGACGGAAGGGTTTCAAATCGCCGAGCGCCGGATCGAGAAGGTCTTCAAGATCGACGAGTATTCCGCGATGGCGATCGCCGGCGCGGCCGGTCCCTGTATCGAAATGGCTAAGCTGTTCCAAGTCGAGCTGGAACATTACGAAAAGTTAGAGGGTGTGCAATTGTCTTGTGAGGGGAAGGCCAACAAGCTCGGCCAGATGGTCAAAGCCAATTTGCCGATGGTGTTTCAGGGGCTGGTCGTCATGCCCCTCTATGTCGGCTATGACCTGAAGCGTGCTGAAGGCCGTATTTTCAAATACGATCTCGCCGGCGGCCGCTATGAAGAGTCAGATTATCATGCCATCGGGTCGGGCGGGAAAGATGCGCGAAATACCATGCGGGAGCATTTCCTCAAGGGCCTTGCTGAATCGGACGCGCTCAAGTTGGCCTTTCTGGCTCTCTACAATGCGGCAGACGATGACGTTGGGACCGGGGGACCGGATCTTGTGCGGGGCATTTACCCCACTGCGAAGGTCGTCAACGCGAGCGGTATTACCGATGTCTCCGACCAACAGATCCGCGGCATCTATGATGGATTGATTGCCACTCGTCGCTCCAAGGAGAACTAAGCATGCCGATGCCCTATTACGTCTCGCCTGAGCAGATGATGCAGGACAAGGCGGAGTATGCCAAGAAGGGCATCGCCAAAGGCCGCTCCATCATCGCCCTCGAATATGTGCACGGGATACTACTTGTCGCGGAAAACCCAAGCGCCTCGCTGTATAAAGTCTCCGAGATCTACGACACGATCGCCTTCGCGGGGGCCGGCAAGTACAGTGAGTTTGAAAACCTCAGAAAGGCCGGCATCAGGCACGCGGATCTCAAAGGATTCATGTACAGCCGGGAAGACGTGACGGCTCGCTCCCTCGCGAACGGCTACTCTCAAAGCCTCGGCACCATTTTTAGCCAGGAGTTGAAGCCGCTGGAAGTGGAAATTCTCGTGGTGCAAGTCGGGCATAACGGCCAGCCCAACGAGATGTATCGTATTTCTTTCGACGGCAGCATCATCGACGAACGTACCTTTGCGGTCATCGGAGGCAAGTCCGAGGCCGTGCAGGCGCTGCTCAAGGAGAAAGGATTGACGCAGCCCCCGGAACTCAAAACCGCGCTCACTCTGTGTCTCACCGCCCTTGAACAGATTGGGAATCAGAAGCTTTCGCTGGAGAGTCTGGAGGTGGCGATCTTAGATCGCGCCCGCGACGGCAGAAAGTTCCGTCGTCTCTCTCCGGTCGACACGAAACAACTCCTCGCAACCTAGTTGGCTTCTGAATAGTCGGGCTCTCACCCGCCCGATCCAGGCGGCCACACACGCTCTTGGACCACGGGGTTTGGCCGTACGTGTGGGCTCATCTGGCCGAGGTCTCCTCGCCTGCGCGTATCCTGACGACATGGGGAACCCAACGTGTCTTCACGTCGCCACGTCCTGGAAGCCTCTGTGTCCCTGCGCCACCATTCACCCGTTGCAGGTGGAACGTGACAGCGCCGATCCTCACCAGTTGTTCAGCATGGGCTCGCGATTGTCGCGACAGATCACCATGCCATCACCCAGCCTCTTGCGTCCGCTTTTGCATCCCTCCTACAATACAGGTCCCTGCGAGGCACTATGTCCTTCACGCTTCGACCATTCCGCCGCTTCCCTGTGCAGTGCTCCGTCACGTACAACGCGGGCCTATTCCAAGGCCATGGCACGGTGTGGAACCTCTCATGCACGGGCTGGCGAATCTCAGGAGACCTGCCGATGCGACCGGGGGAAAACCTTTCGCTGACGGTCACGCTCCCGAACGAACAACGGATCGAGATTCCTGAAGCGGTGGTTCGGTGGTCGAGAGGGCAGGAGTTTGCCGTGGAGAATCTGGCAATCAAGCCGCACACTCGCGCCCGGCTCCAGCACTATGTGGAGCGATTGGCGTATGGAGTGCTCTCCGAGTAACCAGGCGGCCTGGTCAACGGATTCGGGAAGAAGGAATTCGGGACTTGAGCCAGACGTATCAAGCATGAAGGAGTGGAATCCAGTGAAAAGCAGCATGGCGGCATTCGGACTCGGGCTATGTCTTGCGCTGTCGGCGCCGGTCACCCCGACCATGGCAGCGGAGGTGAAGTTACATATTCCTCCGGTGTTTCAGGAACGCCCGAGTTGGTGTTGGGCAGCGGTAGGAGAGATGGTCTTCAAATACTATGACGTGCCCGCTACGCATCGGACAGACTATCAGTGTGGGATCGTGCAGACGAGAACGCTGTGCGCGGGGACACCGACCTGTTCCGAATGCGATCTTCCCGAAGGTGATGACGCTGCCGTGATGAACATGCTTCAACAGTATCCGGTACTGGCTGTTCGGGGTGGAGCGGCGAGCGATATCGCGTTGACAGTCCAATCGAAGGCCGGCAGTCTTTCTGAGGCAGACGTGAAACAAGAGCTCAATGAGGGCCGCCCTATTATTGCCGGCGTGTCTCCGTCTGGGTTCAAGATAGACGGCATCGCTCAACATATGGCCCTCATCGTGGGCTATGACGATCGTTCCGGCAAGCTGATGCTGACCGTGAACGATCCGTTCCCCTTCGAAGCCGACCGCTTCCTCTGGATAGGAAACCCCTATCAACCCAATATGGATATGTCAGGAGGAAATGAGGGCCAATATGAGGTCAGCTTCGAACGATTTCTCGCAAAGATAAAGTGGAAGCAGACGTTGTACCGAATTACCTGCACCGGGAAGGGTTGTCCATCTGACAACGTTCACGTTGCAGATGGCATCGCCGGCAAAGACGATCGTGCAGTGATTCACGCCGTGCTCGCTGCATCTTCCGGAGACTTTACAACGTTACGTACAGGACATAAAGCGGTCGATCCTACCGGGACAACATGGCGACCCAACGTTTCCTTTGCCGGTGCCAAGCAATGCCTGGTGAGAGACAGGGACGATGCTGATGGCGCACGATGGAGTTGTACGTTCAAGTTTTCAGACAGGTCGGAAGCCGACGAAGCGGTGAAGGCACTCGTGACACGGTTGCGCAACAGTCTGCCTGATGGTTGGACCGGAACGGATCTTGATGTGGAATCTGACGCAGAGTTGTCCACCAAGACAGACAAATTCATTGCCGATGCACCAGGAACGAATTCGGCGATCAGGGTGTACTTCATTGACGTGAAGAAAAGTGGGCGGGTCACCATGTATCTTTCCGTGAATAATAAGTAACCTTCCAGCTCACGCAATAGCCGGATCGGCCTCTCTGTCGTCCCTGAGACCGTATCAAGACCTGGCAGACCCTGTGTCTCCTCAATCTCCCCTTTCAATCCACCCGTGAGTACGCTAAATTCACACCACGCCCCCGTAGCTCAGTTGGATAGAGCAGCGGTTTCCTAAACCGTTTGTCG
>JAWXBV010000034.1:0-7121 GCA_034440335.1 Nitrospirota bacterium
GCGTGAAGCGCTGGAAGCAGGTGCGAAACATGAAGCGCCCGGCTCCGGAACGAAATACGCTTCACGAACGACGTTTCACGCATCGAAGACGCTTCACGCGCAAGAGCAGCGGATCGGCGATTGCCGCAGACGTGCTCATGAATCATGCGGGCTAGGGCATGCATAGGCGTACAGGTGAGGATCGCACCTCGCACAAGACCATGGTCAAGCCCTTTCCCTCGCGACATTCATTGTGCCTTGAGCGGACGAGAAGTGGCGGCCATCTCGATCCGACTGTGTACAGTTCTACACCCCTACCCCCAATGACGCGAGCAGATGTGGGACGCCTGCGATGTGTCGACAGGGGGACCGCTTCGACATGGTTTGACGAATAGAGCGACCGTCTAGTGCGAAGGGGCACCAGCTTACCACTGTGACAGGGTGGGATAGGCCACAAGGAAGAGGCGCGCGTGCTCGTACCGGCCTGAACCTGGCTGAGATCCGCGGTGCGCCAAAAGAGCATTGAGCTGAATTCTTCTTCAAGAACAATAGGATAGCTTGACATGTCGGGAGTCTTCACGCAGACTCCCGTTCATGCAGGATCAGACGGAGCAGACCCTTCTTGCCAGACTCGCTGAACGTGCCGGCATCGCGACCGACTATTACGATATCGCAGGCACTCCGCACTTCACCTCCGATGACACCCGGCGCGCCATTTTGGCTGCCATGGGCTTTGCCGTTGATTCAGCCGCGTCGCTGACAGAGGCGTTGCAAGAATGGGATGAGGCGCCGTGGGAGCGCCCTTGCGACCCAGTGCAGATCCTGCGTGACGATGAGACGGAACCCTCTGTGTGCTGTTATCTGGCGCTCGAAGACGGCAAAGAAGGGTCCATCGTGGTGGAGTGGCACATCCGCGATGACGCGAACCGCGTGGTGCAAGAGGGGCAGGCAGGGCCTGGGCTCTCCGCCATAGAAGTTCGATTTCTCAAGGGCCAACGGCGGGTGCGTGTCGGGATACCGGTTCCGCGCGGTCTCTCGCTCGGGTACTACACCTTGACGGTACGGGCCGAAGGCTTGGTTGGAGGCGTCGAGGGAACAATGAATGTCATCGTCGCGCCACGCCAGTGCTATGTCCCACCGTCGCTTGAGGCCAATCAACGTCTGTGGGGGCTGGCCCTGCAGCTCTATTCACTATCTTCCGATCGTAATTGGGGATGTGGGGACTTCACCGATCTCGCCCGGATTGTGGAATGGGCCGGGAAAGAGCTCGGCGCCGGAGTCATCGGACTTAACCCGCTGCACGCACTGCGGAACACCAGGCCCTATCACATCAGCCCCTATGCGCCGTACAGTCGACTGTATCTCAATGAACTCTATATCGATCTCGATCGGCTGCCGGAGTTTTCAGGGTCGGAAGAGGCGCAGCAACAATTCCAGGCCCCCGAGTTTCAAGCCACGCTCCAGGCGCTACGAGAAAGCCGACAGGTGGACTACGACGCGATTGCAACCGCCAAGCGCACCATGCTCGATTTGGCCTATGATAAATTCCTCACTGAGGCCTACAACGGAGAGGAGCCCCATCTCCAACCGAACACAGAACGCGCACGACGCTTAGAACGGTTTATCCAGTCTGAGGGCACGCCGCTCGAGCTGTATGCCACCTTCCAGGTGCTGGAGGAAGAGCGCCGACTGATTCAATCCACGTCAACCACCTGGCACGATTGGCCCACACAGTATCTGACGCCAGGCCAACCGGTTCGGGACTATGCCGCACAACACCGGAAGCGCGTTCGCTTCTTCCAATACATTCAGTGGGTGGCGAGTGAACAACTGAACGACATCCAACGAACGGCCGAGCAGCTGGCGATGCCGATTGGGCTGTATCACGATATGGCGCTTGGGGCCGATCGGAATGGGGCCGAAGCCTGGATCTATCAATCGGTGTTGGCGCTCGAAGCCGACTGCGGCGCCCCGCCGGACTCGTTTGCGCCAGAGGGACAGAACTGGGGTTTACCCCCGATCAACCCTCACGCGCTGCGCGCCGGCAGCTATGAGTTGATGATCCAGCTGCTGCGCAACAATTTTCGATCCGGAGGGGCTATCCGATTGGACCATGTGATGGCATTCTGCCGTCTCTTTTGGATTCCGCGCGGGAGGCCTGCATCCGAGGGCACCTATGTGCAGTACCCCTTTGAAGACTTGTTGGCGATCGTAGCCTTAGAGAGCGTTCGATCCAAAACCCTCGTCATCGGCGAAGACCTCGGGACGGTGCCCGATTGGGTCAGAGCGCAGTTGGCGAAGGCGCGAGTGCTGTCGTATCGCGTGTTCTACTTCGAACGCGGTGGGAGCGGCGCATGGAAATCGCCCGGCGACTATCCCGTGCAATCATTGGCTGTCGTCACGACCCACGACTTGCCGACCCTGGCGGGATTTTGGTCCGGCGAGGACTTGCGCGTACGGGCGGGATTGGGCGCCTTTACAGATGACGCGACGCGCCGTCAGGCCTGGGAGGAACGGCAGCGCGACAAGGGAGGCATCCTCAGCGCCCTCAAGCGGGAGGGTCTCCTGCCGAACGGCGTGACTGATGACCTGGCCTCCACGCCCGCCATGACGACCGAGCTCTGCCACGCGATTCATCTCTACCTGGCTCGCACGCCATCCTCGATCATGTTGGCCAATCTCGAAGACGGCTTGGGCGAACTGTCTCAAACCAACCTTCCAGGGACAGTCGACAGTCATCCGAACTGGACCCGTAAGTATCCGATTCCTGTGGGGGAGCTGTTGTCTGATCCACGTCTGCAGCAGCTTGGAGCTGTCTTGCGTTTGACCCGTCCGCTAGGGTAAGACCCTCTCTCAGGATGCTGAAAAAGACCGCCAGCATCGTGCTCGCATCGTTCAGACCTTCAACGGGGACCCGGCCGCCTCACCACTCGGCGGCGCGCACAAACGTGGTGCTCCTTATTCGTCGCACCGTGCGCCCCAGCGGGTACGTCTCGGTCCTTCACTCGCTGCGGCCTTGCTGGACGGCCTTTGTGAGCATCCTTCGGCGATGCTCTTTTCTTATCCCTGAGGAACACCCCCTCGAAGGTCTACGGCGTTGAAATAATTTCCTCTCAGCCTGCGAGAGATCGGACCATGGTGCATCGACACTCTACCTGGCGTCCATTCCCATGTTGAAACACAATCGCATTGTACTGGCGATCGCAGGTGCTGTGTTCCTGGCAATCGTCGCGCTTGAAATGGCCGCCCCGGCAAACGTGGTCGGCGCATACGGTTTTGTGTTGCCGATTCTGTTAGTGGCGACCGTGCGCAGTCGCAGCCTGATGCTCCTGACCGTGGTGGCCTGTATCGTCGCGACCTACATGGGGTTGATGCAACCGACCAAGCCTGGGCGATTGCAATCGGCGGTGATCAACCGTAGTGTGGTCGCAGGCGTACTCCTGGTCGTCGCCTATATCGGCATGACGTGGGAGGAGCGCAAAACGAGAGAGGCGGCGGCGCGGGCCGCGCTCGCCCAGGAGACGGAAAACCTTCTGAAGGCCAATTCGCAGCTGGTCGATGCGAAAGACCAGTTGAATCGTTCGGAACGGTTAGCGGCAGTGGGACAGCTGGTGGCGTCCGTCGCGCATGAAATCGGGACGCCGCTCCACTCGATTGCCTGGCACGTGCAAGCGTTGGCTGAAGAGCCGGGCGTCACGCCTGAGATGAAGAAGCGGGTGACCGTGATCGACGAACAACTCACACGGGTGGTTCGGATCATTCAGGATTTGCTGTCCTCAACCAGACAGCGCCAGCCTGACCCAACATGGTTGCCCGTGGAACAGGTGATCAGCCCGGCGGCCGTGCTCATGGAGCCGGCCTTCCATGCGAAAGAGATTACCCTGACGGTTGAAATTCCCGAAGGCCTCCCGCTCGTCTGGGCCGATGCGGAAAAAATCCATCAAGTGCTGGTGAACGTGTTCGCCAATGCCATGGCGGCTACCCCTCCACAGGGAGCGGTGACGCTATCAGTCGGAGCCCGTGCCGCCTCGCCCGATGAACTCGACCGCGGCCGCAGGATGGCCGACTCGATGTCGCCGCTGGTCATCACGATCGAGGTGCGGGATACAGGATGCGGCATGCCTGAGGCCGATGTGCAGAAAGCGTTTGAACCGTTCTTTACGACCAAGGCGGTTGGCAAAGGCACCGGCTTAGGACTATTCTTGAGCCGCGAAACGGTTCTCGCCCATGGAGGCAGTCTGGTGCTCGAGAGCGAGACCGGGAAGGGCACGACCGCGACGGTGACCTTGCCTGGATTAAAGGCCGAGCCAACCCACGTCATGGAGAAGGACTGATGCAACCAGCGAATATTCTCGTCGCCGACGACGATACGGTCGCGCGCGATCTCTTGGCTGAGGCCTTACGGAAGGAAGGCTATGCCGTTGAAGCCTTCGCCAGTGGAGAAGAGATTATCGCTCGTGGACGCCAAGGTCGAGTGGATCTGGTGCTGACAGATATTCGTATGGGCGCGGTCGATGGACTCACGGTCTTGCGTGAGTTTAAACGCATGAACCCTGACACGGCGGTCGTGGTGCTGACTTCGTTCGGCTCTCTTGAGGGCGCCATCGAAGCGATCAAACAAGGGGCCTACGACTATCTGGCCAAACCGTTTAAGAAGGAAG
Source organism: Nitrospirota bacterium (assembly GCA_034440335.1). GTDB lineage: Bacteria > Nitrospirota > Nitrospiria > Nitrospirales > Nitrospiraceae > Palsa-1315. The sequence continues at coordinate 4,641 of JAWXBV010000034.1, forward strand.
ATATCAAGTTGGTCGTGAAGCGGAGTCTCGATCACTGCCGACTCATCCGAGAAAATGCCCGGTTCCGAGAAGAGTTGAAGAGCAAAGATGAATGGTCTCCGCTGGTGGGAAGCAGTCCTGCCATGCTGGAAGTATATAAACTGGTGGCACGGGTGACCGAGAGCAAGAGCACGGTGCTCCTGCAAGGGGAAAGCGGCACCGGCAAGGAACTGATTGCGCGGGCCATCCATGCGAATGGGCCTCGTCGGGACAAGCCATTTATTCCGGTGAATTGTGGGGCGCTGCCGGATGCCCTGCTGGAGTCGGAAATGTTCGGGTATGAGAAGGGCGCCTTTACCGGCGCGGTGGGAACCAAAATCGGCCTCTTTGAATCTGCGAACGGGGGCACGTTGTTTCTCGATGAGATCGGCGAGTTGGGACAGGCCGTACAGGTGAAGTTGCTGCGGGTGATGCAAGATCACGAGGTCCGCCGTGTCGGCAGCACCACATCGACGAAGGTCGATGTCCGTATCATCACCGCGACCAATCGCGATCTCGAGCAGCTCGTCAAGGAGGGCAGGTATCGGGACGACTTATTTTATCGCCTCAATGTCGTGCGTATCGTCTTGCCGTCGCTGGCAGAACGGCGGGAGGATATTCCGATGTTGGCGCATCACTTCTTGCAGAAATGCGCGGCGGGGGCAACGCATGCGGTGCGCGGAGTGCTGCCGGAGACCATGGCGTTGCTGATGCAGTATCGCTGGCCCGGCAATGTGCGCGAACTAGAAAACGCCATTGAGCGGGCCGTCTCGCTGAGTCACGGTCCCCTCCTCACGCCGGAGGATCTGCCGGCGTCGCTGCATCGGACGGAGCTACCGGCGAAGGATATAGCCGGAACAATCGCCCACAGCGATGAGGGGAATTTGTCCCTTGAGGAGGTCGAGAAACGTCACCTCGCCCGCGTGCTGAAGGAAACCAAGGGAAATAAAGTCAAAGCCGCAAAGATCCTCGGCATCGATCGACGCACACTCTATCGGATGGCCGAACGATTTGGGTTAGATCTTGGCGATGATGCCGACAGTGGAGAGATCGACCAGGAGCTGCGGTAGCCTGCCTTGACGACACACGCCTCTGCCGCAATCTCGTCGGTCACAACCGGATCATGGGGGAGGGGACGCACTGTGAACGTGGACGCTCAGATGACAAAGAAAGCCAATCTGCGCTCGTGAAGATTGCGGATCACTTGGCTTTACCGGCCTTCAATCGATAGACAAGATGGGTGTCGGTATGCAGGACGCCGTCGATCTCATGGATTCGGCTCAGCACCAACTGGGTCAGGGCGTCCTGGTCCGAGACTTCCGCCACGGCAATAATATCGGGATTGCCCCAGCAGGGATCGATGGTCTTGATCTGCTTGATTGCCGACAAAGCCAGGACCACATCGCTCGTACGTCCCGGCTGTACATTGATGAGCACGTAGGCCCGATCTGACATGATTTTCCCACCATCGACAGGAGAATGAATCGTACTAGGCACCGCGGAAGTAGTGTGGTTCGCGTCAACGGAGCGGATACCCTTCGCCTCTGTCGATGCACGAGTGCCCGCAGACGGTAGGGGGAGTGTGTTCACCGCAGGTTTCAACTTCTTCATAGATCACCTCATTTCGGGACGACTAGGATATCGACAACAAATGAATCGCTCACGCTCGTGAGATTCGCTTCGAGGCCTTGAGGGCCTCCGATACGGCCATCAGGATCGTAGATAAAACACAAGAGCGTGGTGCAACGGCCATGGAATCGATACCGTGCTGCGTCAACTCGAAGTTGGTCTGTGAGGTCTTTAGCCGTAAGGCCAGGGCGTGTTTTCTTGACGATCACCGCAAGGCGACGCTCGTTCAACAAGAGTGTCGTGCGCGGGGCTCCGCTCGAATAACTCGGCGTCCATTCTTCCGTATCGATATTGTTGAATTGAACCCGTAGAAGCGCATGCAACAGATCTTGCGCATCAACCTCGTCGTCCACCTGTAACGTCGCTCGATGCTCCCCGCGAAGACGCAACTGCTGGACGACGGCATGGAACCGGCAACAGACGGCCTTCACGAGTTCGAGCGGATCCGATCCGGCCTGAGTCAGTTGCGGCGTAGGCTCCTGCGGGGAGGAGGGGTTGACCGGAATCGGAGCATGCGACGGCTGATGCTGAGGGATGAGAAGCGCCTCCTGCATCGTGGGCTGTGGGCCGGCGGAGGGAATTGGATGCGCGTGAGACTCCGACTCAGACCGTGATGGCTGCGGTGGCTTGTCGGTATGCGATACGTCTGCCTGTGCAGGCGGTGCCGCTTGTGGTGGCAGCTGCTGAGGCTCCGGGGCGACTCGACCCACCGGCTGCAAAGCGATAGGTCGCACCACTGGTGTCTGTGCCTCCGGTGTACGTGGAGATGGTATGAGCGGAGATATGGCTACGCCCAAAGGCTCTGGCTGTTGCGGAGAGGCCAAGGGAGCCGGA